>NZ_JBICKE010000003.1:0-29464 GCF_043103865.1 Pseudomonas sp. yb_5 | reverse complement strand
GTGGTGGACACAGGTCGGTGGTTGGGCACAGGTCGTCGTAGGAGCGGGTTTACCCGCGAAGAGGCCGGCCCTGCTGGCCAATTTCCACCCACCGTTCACCGTCGCCGCCGCTACCGTATTCGCGGGTAGGCAAATGCCGTTGTTATTTTTTTTGGATATTGGATACAGTAGCCAAAATCTCCTGACTGAGGCCTGTCGAAATGAAACAAAATGTGATCGCACTGGTTTTTGGGGGGCGGAGCTCAGAGCATTCAGTGGCGCTACGCTCCGCCGCTACAATCCACGCGGCGCTGATGGCTCTCGGTCACAGGGTGCACTGTGTAGGGATAGATCGTGAGGGCAACTGGAGGTATCAAGGAGAGCCGTGCCAGTTCCCTGGTGCGGTTGATCGGTCGGCTCCGTTGATTTCAATTCGTCCAGGCCATCGCTCGCTCTCATACACAACTCAAGAGAGCGGCACGGTGGAGATTGGGATCGATTTGCTTTTCCCGGCACTGCATGGTCGGTGGGGGGAGGATGGAACAATTCAAGGATTGGCAGCGATGTGCGGTTTGCCGTGTGTGGGCTCCGGGGTGCTAGGTTCGGCAATGGCCATGGATAAAGATGTCACAAAGAGAATGGTCCAGTCTGCCGGGCTTGTTGTGGGGCCTTGGCTGGCCATGAACTCCATGCGTCCTTGGGAGGAACTGGTTGAGTGCCTGGGGAGCAGCACGCTCTTCGTAAAGCCCGCTACTTCGGGCTCATCGATTGGTGTGTCTAGGGTCTCCAACGCCTTGGAATATGCTGCGGCATTTGCTATTGCAGCACGAGAAGACACAAAGGTGCTGGTGGAGGCTGCTGTCTGTGGAAGAGAGATAGAGTGTGGTGTGCTCGAACTTGAGGAGGGTTTGATGGCCTCGGTGGTGGGTGAAATAATCAAAAAGGAAGGGCACGCCTATTACGATTATCAGGCGAAATACGATTCCAACAGTGTGACAGGTCTTCGTGTGCCAAGCTTGTTGCCACCTGACATTGTCGCGCGCATCCAGGCTTTATCTGTCCAGGCGTTTAGATGCCTTGAACTGAAGGGGTACGCCAGGGTGGATTTTTTCTTGACAGAAGAGGGTGAAATTATTCTCAATGAGATCAATACCTTACCCGGATTTACGAGTGCCAGTATGTACCCGAAGATGTTTGAGTGCTCCGGTTACCCTCCGCCGAAGTTGGTAGGAGCGCTAGTCGAATATGGGCTCTCATCAGCATCTAAAGAACGTTTATGACACGTCCTGCCGACGCCGCTTCTCAAGAAACGTAACGATTGCATCTCGTCCCTCGGCAAGGTGCTCGGCTAAAAATTGCTTGGCGGCTTCGCGATCACCCTTGGCGCAAGCGCTCAAAATGCTTTTATGATCCTGTTGCGATTTCTTGTGATAGTCGAGATTTGTCAACAAAAAACGAAGATGGCGATCCACCGAGTCATGAAGGGACTTAATCAATGCAAGTAATCTGGGGCGCTTTGCTTTTGAATAAAGAAAGTGATGAAACTTTTCATTGAGCTCGCTAAGGTGGTGCGGGTCGGTGGCATGCTCCATGGCAGATATGAGTTCGTACATCTGCGCCAGATCATTTTCTACGATGTTGTCAAAGCCAAAGTCCAAGGCGGTGCATTCTGCCATGATCCGCATATCATAGATCTCGACAATGTCTTCAATCGTCATGATCGCTACAGAGGCCCCCTTATGGACTTCGTAGGTAACAAGCCCTTCGGCCTCCAACTGCCTTATGGCGTCCCTTACCGGCATACGACTCAAACCGAATTTCGAGGCTAGCTCTTCTTGGCGCAAAGCCGTACCTTCGGCTATTGCGCCAGAAAGTATGCCTTCGCGTAGCGACTCGACCACATAATCCATCGCGGTTTTATGGCGATGTTTGTCAGGAACGATAAAGCTATCGAGAGAGTTCGCCACCATGTTCTCCGGGTCTAGCGATGTAGTCAAAAGCGCTGGCGAAGGTATCACAGACTCACTAGAGCTACCATCGAGCAGTTGGCATGATGTTCATGCCTTTGAGTTGTCATTGGCTCTCTACATCCGCATAGAAACCGTGAGCTTTTGCATGATCAAGTCGCTCAGATTTTTTTTGTCGTGGCGCCACCCTCTCTGTGGCTTTCCAAGAGCTGAAGCCTTGGGCCATTGCCGTAGAGGCGATTGGGCGGGAGGTCTCGTTTTTCTTGGTGATTGCTTGCTCATGAGCCACCCGTCAACGCGGTGGTGCTCGCCCGGTTCATCTTTTCGTGTGGGTGTCTGCCAAAGTTGGAAAGCTTCTTGCAATGCCAGCCGCAGGCGCCCCCTGGGCGTCAAAGTTTTGCATCAAGAGGACTCGCGGTGGATCGCACTCAGTTAATCAGCAACGCCCGTAACAACCTGGCCGGGCTCGGCCGGGGCAACCTGGGTGTGCCGCTGTTGCTGCTGGTGATGTTGGCAATGATGATGTTGCCGATACCGCCGTTCCTGCTCGACGTGTTCTTCACCTTCAACATCGCCCTGTCGATCGTGGTGCTGCTGGTCTGTGTATACGCCCTGCGCCCGCTCGACTTTGCCGCGTTCCCCACCATCCTGCTGGTGGCCACGTTGTTGCGCCTGGCCCTGAACGTGGCGTCCACCCGTGTGGTGATGCTGCATGGCCAGGAGGGCCACGGCGCTGCCGGTAAAGTGATCCAGGCCTTCGGTGAGGTGGTGATCGGTGGTAACTACGTGGTCGGTGCCGTCGTGTTCGCCATCCTCATGATCATCAACTTCGTGGTGGTGACCAAGGGTGCCGGGCGTATCTCGGAAGTGAGTGCGCGTTTCACCCTCGACGCCATGCCCGGCAAGCAGATGGCCATCGACGCCGACCTCAATGCCGGCCTGATCGACCAAGCCCAGGCCAAGCACCGCCGTGCCGAGGTGGCGCAGGAGGCCGAGTTCTACGGTTCGATGGACGGTGCCAGCAAGTTCGTGCGCGGTGATGCCATCGCTGGCTTGCTGATCCTCTTCATCAACCTGATCGGCGGCATATTGATCGGCATGATGCAGCACGGCATGAGTTTCACGGAGGCCGGCAAGGTGTACGCCTTGCTGACCATCGGTGACGGTTTGGTGGCGCAGTTGCCATCACTGCTGTTGTCCACTGCCGCCGCGATCATGGTGACCCGCGCGTCGGGCTCCGAGGACATGGGCAAGCTGATCAATCGGCAGATGTTCGATTCGCCCAAGGCCCTGGCGGTGTCTGGCGCGTTGATGATCGTCATGGGGCTGGTGCCGGGCATGCCGCACGTGGCGTTCCTCAGCCTCGGCCTGTTGGCCGGTGGCGGCGCCTACCTGGTGTGGAAGAAACAGCAGCAGGTCAAGGTCAAAGCCCTGGAAGAGGCGCAGCGCCAGCAGGACCTGCTGCCCTCGCCACAGCGCGCGCTGGAAACCAAGGAGCTGGGTTGGGACGACGTCACCCCCATCGACATGATCGGCCTGGAAGTCGGCTATCGGCTGATCCCGCTGGTCGACCGCAACCAGGGTGGCCAGTTGCTGGCGCGGATCAAGGGCGTGCGCAAGAAGCTGTCGCAGGACCTGGGTTTCCTGATGCCCACCGTGCACATTCGTGACAACCTCGACCTGCAACCCAGCGCCTATCGCCTGACCCTGATGGGGGTGATTCTGGCCGAGGCGGAGATCTATCCGGACCGCGAGCTGGCGATCAACCCGGGGCAGGTGTTCGGCACCCTCAATGGTATTGCCGCGCGCGACCCGGCGTTTGGCCTGGAGGCGGTGTGGATCGACGTTGGCCAGCGCTCGCAGGCGCAGTCGCTGGGCTACACCGTGGTCGATGCAAGCACCGTGGTGGCCACCCACCTCAACCAGATCCTGCAGAAACATTGCCACGAACTGATCGGCCACGAAGAGGTTCAGCAACTGCTGCAAGTACTTGCCAAGGCATCGCCTAAACTTGCAGAAGAGCTGGTGCCGGGTGTCATTTCCTTGTCGGGGCTGCTCAAGGTGCTGCAAGCACTGTTGTCTGAACAGGTGCCAGTGCGCGATATTCGCAGTATTGCCGAGGCCATCGCGAACAATGCCGGCAAGAGTCAAGATACCGCCGCGCTGGTGGCGGCGGTGCGCGTCGGATTGTGTCGCGCCATCGTGCAAAGCATTGTCGGCGTTGAGTCGGAGCTGCCAGTGATTACCCTGGAGCCAAGGTTGGAACAGATTTTGCTGAATAGTCTGCAAAGGGCTGGGCAGGGTCAGGAAGACGGTGTTCTTCTGGAGCCAAGCATGGCCGAGAAACTGCAACGTTCGCTGATCGAGGCGGCCCAGCGCCAGGAAATGCAGGGTCAGCCGGCCATTCTGCTGGTCGCCGGCCCGATCCGCGCCATGTTGTCGCGTTTCGGTCGCCTGGCTGTACCGAATTTGCATGTTCTGGCGTATCAGGAAATACCTGACAACAAGCAAGTCACCATCGTTGCCACCGTGGGCCCTAACGGCTGAGGTAGGGGATAATGCAAGTTAAGCGATTTTTCGCCGCCGATATGCGTCAGGCCATGAAGCTGGTCCGTGACGAGCTGGGCGCCGATGCCGCGATCATTGGCAACCGCCGCATTGCCGGTGGTGTCGAACTGACGGCCGCGCTGGACTACAAGCTGTCCGCCCTGGCCCCGCGTGTGCCCAACGCCGAGCTGGAACAAGAGCTGCGCAAGACCCATACGCGCATTGCCAGTGCCCAGGCCGAGCTGGACCAGCGTCAGGACAGCAGCGACAACAACCGCCAATTGTTCGCCGGGCAATCTTTGACCGCTGCCGAACCGTTGGTCGAGCCGCACGTCGATATCCCTGAGGCAGCCGCCGCACCGGTTGCTGCACCGGTTGATCCGCGCCTGTTCGATGCCATGCGTTCCGAACTGTCGGGCCTGCGCGAGTTGCTGGAAGTGCAACTCGGTTCACTGGCCTGGAATCAGCTGCAGGGCAGCAAGCCGCAGCAGGCCAACCTTTGGCGCCGCCTGCAGCGCATCGGCCTGTCGGGGCCGATTGCCCGCGAGTTGCTGGACCTGACCGCCGAGATCGAAGAGCCGCGCCAGGCCTGGCGCATGCTGCTGGCTCACTTGGCGCGGATGATCGAAATACCTGAAGTCGAGCCGATCGAAGAGGGCGGCGTGATCGCCGTGGTGGGCCCGGCGGGCATGGGCAAGACCACCACCCTGGCCAAGCTGGCCGCGCGCTACGTGCTCAAGTACGGCGCGCAGAACCTGGCGCTGGTGAGCATGGACAGCTTCCGTATTGGCGCCCAGGAGCAGCTCAAGACCCTGGGCCGCATCCTCAACGTGCCGGTGACTTACGTCGACCCGGGCCAGTCGCTGGCAGCAGCGCTGGAGCCGCTGCTGCGCAAGCGCGTGGTGCTGATCGATACTGCCGGCCTGCAGGCCAGCGACCCTGCGCTGCGCATGCAACTGGAAACCCTGGCCGGGCGTGGCATTGCCGCGAAGAACTACCTGGTGCTGGCCACCACCAGCCAGAAGCAGGTGCTGACCGCCGCCTACCACAGCTACAAGCGCTGTGGCCTGGCCGGTTGCATCCTGACCAAGCTCGATGAAACGGCAAGCCTTGGCGATGTGTTGAGCCTTGCCATCAGTCATGAACTGCCAGTGGCCTATCTTACCGATGGCCCACGCATTCCTGACGACCTGCACCTGCCGCGGGGCCACCAGTTGGTCACGCGGGCCGTGAATGTGCAGCAGCAGGACGAGCCCAGCGAAGAGGCCATGGCCGACATGTTCGCTGATCTCTATCACAACCCACGGCGAGCGGGTTGACCATGAAGCGTGTGCAAAGTCGCTATGCCAAGGGGCACGCAGAATTGCCCTACGTGTGGCCTGAGTCCCAGCGAGACAAGGTAAAGAACAGACATGGGTAGCATGCATCCCGTACAGGTGATCGCCGTGACCGGTGGCAAAGGTGGCGTCGGCAAGACTAACGTTTCAGTGAACTTGTCCCTGGCGCTGGCCGAGCTTGGCCGCAGGGTCATGTTGCTGGACGCCGACCTGGGCCTGGCCAATGTCGACGTGTTGCTGGGCCTTGCCCCCAAACGTACCCTCGCCGATGTCATCGAGGGGCGTTGCGAGCTGCGTGACGTGATGCTGCAGGGCCCTGGTGGTGTGCGCATCGTGCCGGCAGCCTCGGGCACCCAGAGCATGGTGCACCTGGCCCCGGCCCAGCACGCCGGGCTGATCCAGGCGTTCAGCGAAATCGGTGACAACCTCGATGTGTTGGTGATCGATACTGCTGCGGGTATTGGTGACTCGGTGGTCAGCTTCGTTCGTGCCGCCCAGGAAGTGCTGTTGGTGGTGTGTGATGAACCTACCTCGATTACCGATGCCTACGCGTTGATCAAGCTGCTCAACCGCGACTACGGCATGAACCGTTTCCGTGTCTTGGCCAACATGGCGCAGAGCCCGCAGGAAGGGCGTAACCTGTTTGCCAAGCTGACCAAGGTCACCGATCGCTTCCTTGACGTTGCCCTGCAGTACGTGGGTGCCGTGCCTTACGACGAATGCGTGCGCAAGGCGGTGCAGAAGCAGCGTGCCGTCTACGAAGCCTTCCCCCGCTCCAAGTGTGCACTGGCCTTCAAGGCGATTGCGCAGAAGGTCGACAGCTGGCCGCTGCCGGCCAACCCGCGCGGTCATCTGGAGTTCTTCGTCGAGCGCTTGGTGCAACCCACCAGCGCGGGACCCGTACTATGAACGCCAGCGGTTTCAAGATGTACAGCCGGGCGGCGAAGGATGCCCAGTACGAGCTGATCGAACGCTATGCCCCGCTGGTCAAGCGCATCGCCTACCACCTGTTGGCCCGCTTGCCGGCCAACGTACAGGTCGAGGACCTGATCCAGGCCGGCATGATCGGCCTGCTGGAAGTGGCCAACAAATACGACGCCAGCAAGGGCGCCAGCTTTGAGACTTACGCGGGTATCCGCATCCGCGGCGCCATGCTGGACGAAGTGCGCAAAGGTGACTGGGCACCGCGTTCGGTGCACCGCAACACTCGTATGGTCAGTGATGCCATGCGTGCAGTTGAAGCCAGAACAGGCCGTGACGCTAAAGATCATGAAGTTGCTGCCGAACTCCAATTGAGTCTCGATGATTACTACGGGATCTTGAACGATACCCTGGGCAGCCGCCTGTTCAGCTTCGACGACCTGTTGCAGGATGGCGAGCACGAAGGGCTGCATGAGGATGGCGCCAGTGGCCAGGTCGAACCTGCGCGCGGGCTGGAGGAGGAGCGCTTCCAGGCTGCCCTGACCGAGGCTATCGCCAACCTGCCGGAGCGTGAGCGTCTGGTGCTGGCGCTGTACTACGACGAAGAGCTGAACCTCAAGGAGATCGGTGAGGTGCTGGGGGTCAGCGAGTCGCGGGTCAGCCAGTTGCACAGCCAGTGTGCCGCGCGCCTGCGCAGCCGCCTGGGGGAATGGCGGGCGCGTTGAGCCCGCTGTCGTTGCAGTCGTTTTCCACGTTGTACCGAATTGAATGAGTGCGTGCTCGGTAGGCCGAGCGCGTTTGAGACTGCTTGGAGGTCTAATTGGACAAGAACATGAAAATCCTCATCGTTGACGACTTTTCGACGATGCGGCGGATCATCAAGAACCTGTTGCGTGACCTGGGTTTCACCAACACCGATGAAGCCGATGACGGCACCACGGCGTTGCCAATGCTGGAAAACGGTCACTACGACTTCCTGGTGACCGACTGGAACATGCCGGGCATGTCCGGCATCGACCTGCTGCGTAAAGTGCGTGCCAGCGACAAGCTGAAAAGCATGCCGGTGTTGATGGTGACCGCTGAAGCCAAGCGCGACCAGATCATTGAAGCGGCCCAGGCCGGCGTCAATGGTTATGTGGTCAAGCCGTTCACCGCTCAGGTGCTCAAAGAGAAGATCGAGAAGATCTTCGAACGCGTCAACGGCTGAGTCACGTTACGGGGGGCGCGTCATGGATTCATCACAAACGTCTTTGGGCGAGTTCGAATCGACCCTGAAGAAGCATGCCCAGGAGTTGGTCGAAAGCCTGGAGCGGGGCCGTTTCGGCGAGGCGGTGCAACTGATTCACGAGTTGAACCAGACCCGCGACCGCGGCCTGTATCAGGAAGTCGGCAAGCTGACTCGCGAGTTGCACAGCGCCATCGTCAGTTTCCAGATCGACCCCACCATGCCGCAGGCAGAAGAGGTGTCGCAGATCACCGACGCCACCGAGCGCCTGTCTTACGTGGTCAAGCTCACCGAAGGCGCGGCCAACCGCACCATGGACCTGGTCGAGGAAAGCACACCAGTGCTCAATGAGCTGGCCAGCGAGGCCAAGGCCCTGAGCACCGACTGGCAGCGCTTCATGCGCCGCGAAGTGGCTGCGCCGGAATTTCGTGATCTGGTCAAGCGAGTCGACAGTTTCCTGACGCATAGCGCTGAGGGTAACCGCAAGGTTTCCGGGCACCTCAATGACATTTTGCTGGCCCAGGACTATCAGGACCTGACCGGCCAGGTGATCAAGCGCGTCACCACACTGGTGACCGAGGTGGAAAGCAACCTGCTCAAGCTGGTGCTGATGGCCAGCCAGGTCGACCGCTTTGCCGGTATAAACCATGATCACGATCAATTGCGTGCAGAAAAAGATCGAGAAAAACATCCGACTCGGGGTGAAGGTCCGCAGATTCATGCCGATAAGCGTGAAGACGTCGTGTCCGGTCAGGACGATGTCGATGATCTGCTGTCCAGCCTTGGTTTTTAAGGAGCACGTTTGATGAGCTTCGGCGCCGATGAAGAAATCCTCCAGGATTTCCTGGTAGAAGCCGGCGAAATTCTTGAGCAATTGTCCGAGCAACTGGTCGAGCTGGAAAGCCGGCCTGACGATGCCGACCTGCTCAATGCGATCTTTCGCGGTTTCCACACTGTAAAAGGGGGCGCCGGCTTCCTTCAGCTGAACGAGCTGGTGGAGTGCTGCCATATCGCCGAGAACGTGTTCGACGTCCTGCGCAAAGGTGAGCGCCGGGTCGATGCGGAACTGATGGATGTGGTGCTCGAGGCACTGGATACGGTCAACAGCATGTTTGGCCAGGTGCGCGAGCGTGCTGAAGTGACGCCGGCCACCCCCGAGCTGCTGGCAGCATTGGCGCGCCTGGCCGAACCTGGCGCAGCCGAAGCTGTTGCAGCGCCGCCGCCGGCCCCGGTTGCCGACGTGGCGGTTGCGGCTCCGGCCGAGGCCGAAGAGCAGCATCAGGACATCACTGACAGCGAGTTCGAGCAGTTGCTCGATTCGCTCGATGCGGTCAAGGCGCAAGCAGCGGCCGACGAGCAGATGCAGGGCGAGACTGTCAGTGGCGCTGGTGATGAAATCACCGACGCCGAGTTCGAGTCGCTGCTGGACCAGTTGCACGGCAAGGGCCAGTTCAGTGTCGAGGTTGCGGCGCCGCCGGTTGCCGTCAGCAGCGAAGCGACCAGTGATGAGATCACCGACGCCGAATTCGAATCGCTGCTCGACCAACTGCATGGCAAGGGCACCTTCCAGGTCGATGCCTTGCCAGCCGCCCAGACACCAGCACCTGCCGTGCCAGACAGCAGCGCAGCCAGCGATGAAATCAGCGAGCACGAATTCGAAGCCCTGTTGGACCAGTTGCACGGCAAGGGCAAGTTCGGTGGCGATGTTGCCGCTGTAGAAGCCCCGGCTGCTGCCCAGGCGCAAGCGCCGGCTGCCGCCAAGGCCGAAAGCCAGCCGATGGCCAAGCCAGCCGCCGCGCCAGCGCCTTCGCCGGCCAGCAAACCTGCCGCGGCGCCTCGCGCGCCAGCCCCGGCCGCCGAAAAGCATGCCGCCAGCGAAGCAGAAACCACGGTGCGCGTCGATACCGCGCGCCTGGACGAGATCATGAACATGGTCGGCGAGCTGGTGCTGGTGCGTAACCGCCTGGTGCGCCTGGGCCTGAACAGCGGCGATGAGGCCATGTCCAAGGCCGTGTCCAACCTCGACGTGGTCACCGCCGACCTGCAGACTGCGGTGATGAAAACCCGCATGCAGCCGATCAAGAAAGTCTTCGGCCGCTTCCCGCGCCTGGTGCGCGACCTGGCGCGCCAGCTGAAGAAAGAGATCAACCTGGAGCTGGTCGGCGAAGAGACCGACCTTGACAAGAACCTCGTAGAAGCCTTGGCCGACCCGCTGGTGCACTTGGTGCGCAATGCTGTCGACCACGGTATCGAGATGCCCGCCGAGCGTGAAGCTTCTGGCAAGGCGCGTACCGGCCGCGTAGTGCTATCGGCCGAACAGGAAGGTGACCACATCCTGCTGTCGATCTCGGACGACGGCAAGGGCATGGACCCGAACATCCTGCGTGCCAAGGCCGTGGAAAAGGGCCTGATGGACAAGGACGCCGCGGAGCGCCTGAGCGAGTCGGACTGCTACAACCTGATCTTCGCCCCGGGCTTCTCGACCAAGACCGAGATTTCCGATGTGTCCGGGCGTGGCGTGGGCATGGACGTGGTGAAAACCAAGATCTCCCAGCTCAACGGCTCGATCAACATTTTCTCGGCCAAGGGCCAGGGCTCCAAGATCGTCATCAAGGTGCCGCTGACCCTGGCGATCATGCCCACCCTGATGGTGATGCTGGGCAATCAGGCGTTTGCCTTCCCGCTGGTCAACGTCAACGAGATCTTCCACCTCGACCTGTCGCGCACCAACGTGGTCGACGGCCAGGAAGTGGTGATCGTGCGCGACAAGGCGCTGCCGCTGTTCTACCTCAAACGCTGGCTGGTCCAGGGGCAGGTGCACGAAGAGCAGCACGAGGGCCACGTGGTGATTCTGTCGGTCGGCACTCAGCGCATCGGCTTTGTCGTCGACCAACTGGTTGGCCAGGAAGAAGTGGTCATCAAGCCGCTGGGCAAGATGCTGCAGGGCACCCCGGGCATGTCCGGGGCCACCATCACTGGCGACGGTCGCATCGCGTTGATTCTCGACGTTCCGAGCATGCTCAAGCGTTACGCCGCGCGGCGTATTTGATTTCGGTGGCGCGCCCTGCGGGTTGCGCCGCCTAATGGAGTGTTTATGGCAGTCAAGGTCCTGGTGGTGGATGATTCTGGTTTCTTCCGCCGCCGTGTCTCGGAAATCCTCTCGGCGGATCCAACGATCCAGGTAGTGGGAACCGCGACCAACGGCAAGGAAGCAATCGACCAGGCGCTGGCGCTCAAGCCCGATGTCATCACCATGGACTACGAAATGCCCATGATGGATGGCATTACCGCAGTGCGGCACATCATGCAGCGCTGCCCGACGCCCGTGTTGATGTTCTCGTCGCTGACCCACGAAGGCGCCCGGGTCACCCTCGACGCGCTGGATGCCGGCGCAGTGGACTACCTGCCGAAAAATTTCGAGGACATCTCGCGCAACCCTGACAAGGTCAAGCAACTGCTGTGCGAGAAGGTGCACACCATTTCGCGCAGCAACCGCCGGATAGGCAGCTATGCGCGAACGGCGCCGGTCGCCGCGCCAGCGCCGGCCAGCACCTTCACCAGCCAGGCGCAGGCGCGCCCGGCTGCGCCTGCCCGTGCAGCGGCCCCGACAGCGGCGGCCTCGCAGTCGCCGGCACCCAAGCGCAAGCCCTATAAACTGGTGGCCATCGGTACCTCCACGGGGGGGCCAGTGGCGTTGCAGCGGGTACTGACCCAATTGCCAGCCAATTTCCCGGCGCCGATCGTGCTGATCCAGCACATGCCGGCGGCCTTCACCAAAGCGTTTGCCGAACGCCTGGACAAGCTGTGCCGCATCAGCGTCAAGGAAGCCGAAGACGGCGACATGCTGCGCCCGGGCCTGGCCCTGCTGGCCCCCGGTGGCAAGCAGATGATGATCGATGGCCGTGGTACGGTGAAGATCCTGCCCGGCGACGAGCGTCTGAACTACAAACCCTGCGTGGACATCACCTTCGGTTCGGCGGCCAAGTCGTATGGTGACAAGGTGTTGTCGGTAGTGCTCACCGGCATGGGCGCCGATGGCCGCGAAGGCGCGCGCCTGCTCAAGCAGGGGGGCAGCACAGTGTGGGCCCAGGATGAAGCCAGCTGCGTGATTTATGGCATGCCCATGGCCATCGTCAAGGCCAATTTGGCTGATGCCGTGTACAGCCTGGACGAAATCGGCAAGCACCTGGTGGAGGCGTGCGTCTGATGGACGTCCTCAGCCTGATCGGTTTGATCCTGGCTTTCGTTGCCATCGTCGGTGGCAACTTCCTTGAAGGTGGTCATGTCGGTGCTCTGGTCAATGGCCCGGCGGCTCTGATTGTACTGGGTGGCACTCTGGCGGCGGCGCTGTTGCAGTCGCCGCTGTCGTCGTTCAAGCGTGCCTTGCAGATTTTGCGTTGGATCCTGTTTCCTCCACGGGTCGACCTGGCGGGCGGCATCGACCGCGTGGTGAACTGGAGCCTGACCGCTCGCAAAGAAGGCCTGCTCGGCCTGGAAGGGGTAGCGGACAGCGAACCCGACCCGTATGCGCGCAAGGGCCTGCAACTGCTGGTGGACGGCGCAGAACCGGAAGCCATCCGCAGCATCCTCGAGGTCGACTTCCTTACCCAGGAAGGCCGTGACATTCAGGCAGCCAAGGTATTCGAAAGCATGGGCGGCTATGCGCCAACCATCGGCATCATCGGTGCGGTCATGGGCCTTATCCACGTGATGGGCAATCTGGCCGACCCGTCGCAACTGGGCAATGGCATTGCCGTGGCCTTTGTCGCCACCATTTACGGTGTGGCCAGTGCCAACCTTGTGCTATTGCCGGTCGCCAGCAAGCTCAAGGCCATCGTCATGCGTCAGTCGCGCTACCGCGAAATGCTGCTCGAAGGCCTGCTGTCGATTGCCGAAGGTGAAAACCCGCGCTCGATCGAGCTGAAGCTGCAAGGCTTCATGGAGTAACCCATGCGTCGCCGTCGTCATACCGAGGAACACGAAAACCACGAGCGCTGGCTGGTGTCGTACGCCGACTTCATCACGTTGCTGTTCGCCTTTTTCGTCGTGATGTATTCGATTTCCTCGATTAACGAGGGCAAGTACAAGGTTATTTCTCAGGCCTTGCTCGGGGTATTCAACGACCCCGAGCGCAGCATGAAGCCGATCCCGATTGGCGATGAGCAGCCGCTGAGCGTGCGCCCGGCCGAACCGCTGGTCAAAGACAGCGAGCAGACCGAAGCGGGCCTGGCGGCGACCAATACCGACCCGTTGAAAACCATCAGCAATGACGTGCGCGATGCCTTTGGCGACCTGATCAAAAGCGACCAGATGACTGTGCGCGGCAACGAACTGTGGGTCGAGATCGAGCTCAATTCGTCGCTGCTGTTTGGCAGTGGTGATGCGATGCCCAGTGACAAGGCGTTTGCGATCATCGAGAAGGTGGCCAACATCCTCAAGCCGTTCGCCAACCCGGTGCACGTCGAAGGCTTCACCGACAACCTGCCGATCCGCACCGCGCAGTACCCCACCAACTGGGAGTTGTCCTCGGCGCGCGCGGCCAGCATCGTGCGGCTGCTGGCCATGGAGGGCGTCAACCCGGCGCGCATGGCTTCGGTGGGCTACGGCGAGTACCAGCCGGTGGCCAGCAACGATACCGCCGAAGGACGCGCACGCAATCGTCGGGTGGTGCTGGTGATTTCCCGTAACCTGGAAGTGCGCCGCAGCCTGACAGGCTCGGGCAGCGCCAATGCCACACCGGATGCCGCATTGCGCCGGGCTGGCACACAAAGTGCACCAGCAACGCCAGCAACAGTGGCGGGGCAGTGATTCGTCAATTCCCCGTCGCTGATACGAACACGATTTTGAATGTGCCGCCGTCCCCTGTGGGAGCGGGCATGCCCGCGAAGCCAGCGACTCGGTGAATGGCACCGGCTGCGCCGGTATTCGCGGGCTTGCCCGCTCCCACAGAGGGGCGTGCAAGCTTTGAAGTTTTGCGCATGACAGTTGTATCTACAGTGTCCCTGCCAAATCAATGGATAGAGTTTGCTTGATGAGAGTCTGGGCAGTAGCCAATCAAAAAGGTGGCGTCGGCAAGACCACCACTACCATTGCCCTGGCCGGCCTGCTGGCCGAGGCCGGCAAGCGCGTGGTCGTCGTCGACCTCGACCCGCACGGCTCGATGACCAGCTACTTCGGGCATAACCCGGATGCCCTGGAGCACAGCTGCTACGACCTGTTCCTGCACAAGGGGGCGGTGCCCGAAGGCTTGCCCGGGCAACTGCTGCTGCCCACCAGCGATGAGCGCATTTCGCTGTTGCCGTCGAGTACCGCGCTGGCGGTGCTGGAGCGCCAGTCACCAGGACAGAATGGCCTGGGCCTGGTAATCGCCAAGAGTCTGGCGCAACTGTGGCAGGATTTCGACTATGCCTTGATCGACAGCCCACCCTTGCTGGGTGTGCTGATGGTCAATGCCCTGGCCGCCAGTCAGCAGCTGGTGATCCCGGTACAAACCGAATTCCTCGCCGTGAAGGGCCTGGAGCGCATGGTCGGCACCTTGGCCATGGTCAACCGTTCGCGCAAGCAGGCGCTGCCGTACCAGATCGTGCCAACCCTGTTCGACCGTCGTACCCAGGCGTCGCTGGGCACCCTCAAGCTGCTACGTGACACTTACGGGCAGCATGTATGGCAGGGTTACATTCCGGTGGATACGCGCCTGCGCGATGCCAGTCGCAAGGGCGTCACGCCCTCGCAGTTCGACAGCAAGAGCCGTGGGTTGATCGCCTACAGGGCGTTGCTCAAGCACCTGCTCACCTACAAGAACGCAGTGCAGGTGGCCTGATGACTCAAACCCGGCAAACCAGCACCCGACCCCAGATGGCCCTGCAATCGTACCTGGACGGCCTGCTGCAGGAGGCCACCGAGGCCGAAGACCAGAGCGAGCCGCCGGCAGTGGCGGATGAGTTCGCCGAGGCGGTGCGCGAGGAGCAGGCACGCGATGCCCGGCAGCCGGCCCGGCCTGAGCCCGCCGAAGCCGCCGCCAGCCTTGCCCGGCCGTTCGCCGAGCCCCGGCTGGCGGTACTGCCCAGCGTGATGCCGGTGCAAGCCCCGGTGGTGGCGGTGGTCGAGCAGGAGATCGTGGCCGAAGCCACCATTCCGGTACTGGTCGAAGAGCAAACCGTGGAACCGGCTGTGCCGCTGGTCGATGTGTATCTGCCGGCGCCCAACCTGCCCGTGCCTCCGGCCACTGTAGAGGGTCGTCCGGCGTGGGCGGCCGAGCCGTTCGAGTGCCTGCTGTTCGATGTTGCCGGCTTGACCCTGGCGGTGCCGTTGGTGTGCCTGGGCTCGATCTACACCCTGGCTGGCCAGGAACTGACGCCACTGTTCGGCCAGCCCGACTGGTTCCTCGGCATCCTGACCTGCCAGGCTGGCAACCTGAAGGTGCTGGACACTGCGCGTTGGGTAATGCCCGACCGTTACCGCGATGATTTTCGCCAGGGCCTGCAGTACGTGATTTCGGTGCAGGGCTACGAATGGGGGCTGGCGGTGCATCAGGTCAGCCGTTCGCTGCGCCTGGACCCGTCGGAGATCAAGTGGCGCAGCCAGCGTGGCCAGCGCCCGTGGCTGGCCGGTACCGTAATCGAACACATGTGTGCACTGCTCGACGTCGCCGCACTGGCCGAGCTGATCGCCAGCGGTGCGGTCAAGCAGATGCACGCCAACCAGAAATGACACAGAACATACCGCCAACGGCGGATTTTGAGGGTAGGGGAATGAAAAAGTCGTCTGCACAAGGTTCCGAAGATCCGATCCTGCAGTGGGTTACCTTCCGTCTGGACAACGAGTCCTACGGCATCAATGTGATGCAGGTGCAGGAAGTACTGCGCTACACCGAGATCGCCCCGGTGCCGGGCGCGCCGAGCTACGTGCTGGGCATCATCAACTTGCGCGGTAACGTGGTGACGGTGATCGACACGCGTCAGCGTTTTGGCCTGATGCCGACCGAAGTGACCGACAACACCCGTATCGTCATCATCGAAGCCGACAAGCAAGTGGTCGGCATTCTGGTCGACAGCGTGGCCGAAGTGGTTTACCTGCGCCAGTCCGAAATCGAGACTGCGCCGAACGTGGGTAACGAAGAGTCGGCCAAGTTCATTCAGGGCGTGTGCAACAAGAATGGCGAGCTGCTGATCCTGGTCGAACTGGACAAGATGATGACCGAGGAAGAGTGGTCCGAGCTGGAGAACATCTGAGTTGATCCTAGAGGTTGCTGTCATCTTCCTGGCGCTGGCCTGGGCGCTGAGCCTGTGGTTTTTTCTCAACTACAGCAAGCGCCAGCGCGAGCTGGCTGCGCAGCAGGCAGAGGGCGATGCGCTGCGTGACCAGCGCATCAAGGACTTGGCCAAGCGTCTGGATGACTACCAGAACGGCACTGTGCGCATGGGGGAGGCCATCCATGAGCTGCGTGCGGCGGTGGCCACCCTGCCGGACCGGCTGGAGCGCCTCGAACAGCGCGACCCGAGCAACGTTACCTTCAGCCAGGCGGCCAAGCTGGTGGGGATGGGGGCGAGTATCGATGAGTTGACCCAGAGCTGCGGCCTGACCCAGGCCGAGGCGGAGTTGATGAGCAAGGTGTACCGGGCTCCTTGAGTGGGGCTGGCAGGTATCCTTGGCAGCAGGTTCGTCGCCTGGGAAATCGAGCGACGTCCACGCGACGCTCGATCTGATAGGTGCCGCCGGGCCCGTTCGGTACCCGCTGTTCATTTCAGTTGCGAACCCAGGAATGGTTGCCGCCGACGCCGGCGAATCGGTTCAGGGGCAGCAGTTGCCTCAGGGCTGTATTGGCTTGCGAAGGGTCGATGAATGGATAGGTGTTGACGCGTGGCATGGTGTGCAGGTTGATGATCTGGCGCAGGGTCCGCAGCCCGGGTAGATGGCGATCGACCACTTCGGTGAGCAGCGCCGGCCCGGTGAGATAGCTGAGCGTATTGGCATAGCGGTAGAAACCGCTCGGGTCCTGTTCCAGGCTCGGTCGGCTTTCGTAGAAGTCTGCATGGGTCTGGTAACGTGCGAGCATTTCATCGGAGATCGCATCCAGCAGCGGGTTGCCGGGGTGGCTACCCATGAGGCTGGTGTTGTACAGGCAATTCATGCTCATTTTCTCGTTGGACATCGGCGGTGGCAGCAGCAGCCCATCGGGTGGGGTGCGCAGCTCGACCTGATCGATCGCTTCGCCCTTGCCGTCCGGCAGCAGGAAATCGTCTACGTCCATGTATAGCCCGCCCTCATGGTGCAGCATCCGGTAGCGCAGCACATCGGTCGCAGACGCGTAATTGGTGGCGATGCCACCGTTGCCATCCAGCGCTGCCTCGTACTGTGCGTAATAGCGGCTCTGGCGGAAGGCCCGGAAGAAGCCTTGCTCTTCTAGCGGCAATACCTGCAGCCCTGGCGCCCGGGCTGCCAATAGTCTTGCGTTCTGTTCGTAAGCGGTAGGCGAAGCCTTCGACAGAAACAGGCGCATGCTGTATTCACTGTCGCTCAGGCGCGCGGCGTTGGCGGCAAGGTTGGCCAGCAATGGCTCGCTTATGACTTTGTCGCCGACCCAGAGGCTGGAGATAAGTTTGGGGATGGGAGCGCTGTCCGGCGCCGGTGTCGGAATGTTTACTGGCAGTGGCAGGTCCACACCCAGCGCGCGCAAGGTGCGGGTGCGCATGGCGTCGGTGACTGGGCGCTGCCTGTCGAGCGCGACAAGGTCACGGCTGCCAGGTACTGCGATGTAGGCTTGCGGCTCGACCTCGTTGACGGTTTCCTTGATGATGAATGCGTCGCGCTCCAGGTCATAGACCACGCGTGCATTGTAGGTTTCGATGCTGCATTCCAGGTCGTCCAGTTCGCCATCGTAGTGGGGCAAGCGAATCACCGCGCCGGCAACAGCCGGGTCGCCTTCGTCAAGCGGTGTAATCGGCTCGTGGTTGTGGAAATACTCCACGCCTTCTGGCTCGGGAAGCCGTGGTGGACGGATCGGGCTCAGCGGGTAGCCGAGCTGCCCGTTGACCTCGCGCGGCATGACAAAACCATCGCTTTTGAACTCGAACAGGGCCTTGATGCCTGCCGTGCCCTCCGTTGCCAGCGGTGCGGCGTTGAACAGCCCCCAGGCGATGTCGCCAACCCCGTCCTGTTTGGCTTTCAGGCTATGGCCGTTGATCACCTGATCCAGGCCCAGGCCCAACTGGGCAATGCCACCGACTGCCAGCAATGGCGCCAGCCCCGGCACCACCAGGCACAGTGGCGCCAGCAGGTTGAGCGTGTTGGTGAGGTAGCCTCGCCATCTGGCTTTGGTAACCTGGCTATCGGTGGTGATGACAAAATCGGCATCGTCGTAGCTGCGCTGGCGCTGGCGCTCGGTCAGGGCTGCGAACATATCCCCGGTCAGTTTGGGGTTGTATTTGCCAGGTTTGTAGTTCACGTAGGTTCTAGGGGGCCAGACACCATCATCGTTGAAATAACCATGTTCAGGCGGCAGCCGGTGCCGGTTTGGATAGTCGCCAAGGCCCTCTAGCGCGGTGTCCAGGCCGCTGAAATCGAGGCCCTGAGGACGGTCGGCGAGCCTGAAATGTTGTTTGAGTGCCTCGCGTCGGGCGGGGTCCTTGCACTGATCGCCCACCCAGTCCTTGAGCAGGTTTTCGCTGGCGAATTCGAGCAAGGGTGAGCTGTTGCCTGGCATGTACAGCAGGGTCAGATCGCTGTCGGGGGCATTGATGTACAGCAGGTCGGTGGCCGCGTAGCCATAGATGCTCAGTGTGCTCACCCTTACCTTGCGCCGCCGCGGCATCAGGCCAGCGGCTTGCCATGCCAGCGTTCTGGCGGCATCGCTCAGGCTGCCTCGGCTGACCTGGGCGTTGCAGGCGGCGATGAAATTGAGCTTGCTGGCCAGGCGGTGACTGTCCTGATGCTCCTGCCAGTAAGCGTCGAGCATGGCTTTGAACGGCTGGTGAAAGTCCAGCGCTTCTATGAACCGCTGGAAGGCTTCAGCCGGAACCTGAACGTGGGTCGAAGCATCGTAGCGGGCGGGGGACGATCGCTGGAACAGGCCGTTATACACCTCGAAGGCCGCGCCCTGATGGCCAAAGCCCAGCGTTGGCAGGCGATCGACCAGCTTCAACGGCCCTTGGGGGAAGGTGCCTGCCCAAGGGTTGGCGAACAGTGCGCCGATGAGGTTGTTATCGGACTCCCCTTGCCAGTTGCCCAGCAGCGCCTGGGTCATGCTCTGGGTCTGCTGGACCGCTGCCACATAGCCTTGCTCATCCGGCCGGTAGTGCAGGGTGACCACATCGACGCGATCGGGGTCGATATGCACACCTTGCCCGGCGAGCCACTGCCGGATCAAGCGATTGGCTTCGCGGTCCGGACGTGGGATGTTGGCCAGATGGTCTACTACGAACTGCACACCTTGGGCGTTGATTCTGCTGTCGATCATGACGGTCACCTTGTACGTGGGAGACCGACAAGGTGGGGCGCATGGTGGGGGAGGGGGTGGTAGATAGTTACCGGCCAGTGCCGGGCAGCAGGGGCAATGGCGGGGTGATATCGTGCTCTTCCGGAGGCGCATCATCGAAACCCGCAGGTACCTTGCCGCGCAGTTGCCAGGCGAAGGCGATGATCTCGGCAATGGTCAGGTACAGCGCCTCGGGTATTTGATCGCCCAGCTCCAGCCGCGCCAGCAGGCGCACCAGCTCGGCGTTTTCGTAGATCGGTACTTCGTGTTCGCGGGCGAGCGCAAGGATGGCCTCGGCCAGTTCCTCGTCGCCCTTGGCGGTGAGGGTCGGTGCCTGATGGCCGTCGTAGTTCAGCGCTATGGCTTGGCGTGGTGTCGTGTGGCTCATGCGGTTTCGTCCACCCAGCGTTGTTCCATTCGTGTGCGTGGCCCCAGCGGCGGAATGCCCGGGTAGCACTCCAGGTCGCCGACTTCCAGGCCCCGGGCCAGCAGGCGCTCGCGCAGCGCGCCGAGCTGGGTGTCGATCAAGCGCGCGGTCTGCTCGCGCTCCGCCCATAGCTGCCCACTCAAACGGCCCTGGCTCAGTTGCGCCTGTACTTGCATGGGGCCGAGCGGGGACAGGTCAAAGGCCAGCTCGATGCGCCACAGGGCTTGCCGAGGGTCTTGGGCTTTATATTGGCGGTCGGCTTGTTGTTGCGGGGTTTCTTCGCGTTGCAGTTTGACTTGCAGCGGGATGAACTCCTGGCCGTGGCGGATCGGCACTTCGGTTTGCCAGGTGGTCTGCAGGTTGCCGTTCTCCAGCGTGCCGGTCTGTTGCAGGCTGCTCATGGCGTGGCTCTGCAAGCGTGAAACGGCAGCAGCAGCCAGGCGCAGCAACTGTTGCAGGTCGCCTTCGTCCTCCAGGGCCTTGAGCAGGCGCGACGGTAACGGGAACGCCCCCGGCTGCGGCTTGGGGCTGACCCGCTCGAGCATGCCCAGTGCACTGCGCGCCAGTGCCGGCATGGTCACGGCCAGGCTGGCGGGGTTGAGATTGGTGGCGCCCGCCGGAAGGGCAGGGGCCTGGTCCATCAGCCGCAGCAAATGCGCCTTGAGGTCGGTGGCGATGCTGGCGGTGGACCCACTCAGCAGCTTCGCTTCGAGAAAGCTGCCGCTGTTGTTCAGGGCCTGGGCCACTGCCTTGGCGTCGCCCAGTTGTCGGGCGTCCGGCAGGCCGGCCAGCAGGCGTTCGGCGCTGGCGCGCAGGTCGCCATCGACGCCGGGGTCGCGGGTGAGCTGTTGCAGGGCGTTGAGCAGGCCGGGCAGCGAGGCTTGGCGGTTTTGTTGGGTCAGCAGCTGTTGGGCAATGCTGAGTTGGTCCTGCCTGCCGCTGAGTGGCACGAAGCGCAATGACTGGTCGCCCTGCACCAGGGCGCTGAG
This sequence comes from Pseudomonas sp. yb_5, assembly GCF_043103865.1. Classification (NCBI taxonomy): domain Bacteria; kingdom Pseudomonadati; phylum Pseudomonadota; class Gammaproteobacteria; order Pseudomonadales; family Pseudomonadaceae; genus Pseudomonas; species Pseudomonas sp. yb_5. The sequence continues at coordinate 8,599 of NZ_JBICKE010000003.1, read as the reverse complement.
CAGGCTGCCAATGGCCAGTGGACGCGGGCTGTCGATGCTCAGTGTGGCACCGGCCTGGGCGCTGTTGAGCAAGCTGACCAGCGCTCGGTACACGGCCGGTTGGTCGGGTTCCTGGGCCAGCGGCTGGTTGGTCAGGACCTTGCCTTGCAACAAGGTGCCGACCGGCACCTTGCTGGTGTCCAGTTGGGTGAGGGTGGCGACCTGGCTGGCGCTGGCCTGTTGCAGCATGATCGCCAGGCGATTGCTTTCGGTCTGGCTGACGGTGATCTGGCTGCCTTGGGGCAGCGGCTGGCTAGCGTTGGCCTGTAGCTGGGTCTGTATGCCGTTGGCCTGCATCAGCCGTAGCACCAACTGAAAGTCCTGGCCGGTCTGGCGCAACGATACGACCTCGGCTTGCGCGGTTTCGCCAGGGGCCAGCAGGCCGGGCTGCGCCTGGATCAGGCGCAGCAGTTCGCCGGTCATGCCTGCCTTCATGGCTTGGCTGTTGATCGCGTTTTGTGCGCCGAGACTATTGATTTCAGTCATGATTGTATACAACCTGTCGAGCCCGGCCTCTTGGCAGCGCGGCGGCGCGTGTAATAATGCCGAGCGCCCGTGGTTGCCAGTATAACGGCAGCGCGCGGGGCGACTTGAGACACAAGGGCTTTGGAGCGGTGTTGGCTGCTTCGCGGGTGAACCCGCTCCTACAGGGTTCTGTGCGGTATCCGAGTACTGCGCCGAACCTGTAGGAGCGGGTTCACCCGCGAAACAGGCGACGCCGCGCCAAAGCCCTACTAAAGATAAGGCGAAACCGTGACCCTTCACCTCCAAGCCGCGGGCCTGGCCTGCGAGCGCGACTGGCGCCTGCTGTTCGAGCAGCTCGATTTCGAGCTGGGCGCCGGCGACATGCTGCAGATCAGTGGCCCCAACGGCAGTGGCAAGACCAGCCTGTTGCGCTTGCTGGCCGGGCTGATGCAGCCGACGGCCGGGCAGATTCTGCTGGGTGGCAAGCCCCTGGCCGAACAGCGACATGCCCTGGCCAGCGCACTGCTGTGGATCGGCCACGCCGCTGGTATCAAGGACTTGCTCACCGCCGAGGAAAATCTCACCTGGCTGTGCGCCCTGCACCAGCCGGCCAGCCGCGAGGCGATCTGGGCGGCGCTGGAGGCTGTTGGCCTGCGCGGTTTCGAAGACGTCCCCTGCCATACCCTGTCAGCCGGTCAGCAGCGCCGTGTGGCCCTGGCCCGGCTGCACCTGGCTAGTCCGCCGCTCTGGATTCTCGACGAGCCGTTCACCGCGCTCGACAAGCAAGGCGTGGCGCAGCTTGAAGCGCACCTGGCAGCCCACTGCGAGCAGGGCGGCACGGTGGTGCTGACGACTCATCACACACTGGAACGCAAGCCCTCCGGTTACCGTGAACTGAACCTGGGGCAATGGGCTGCATGAGCGTATTCATTTTGTTGCTGCGCCGCGAAGCGCGCCTGCTGTGCCGTCGCCCGGCCGAACTGGCCAACCCGTTGGTGTTCTTCGCCATCGTCGTGGCCATGTTCCCGCTGGCGGTCGGCCCGGAAAGCCAATTGTTGCAAACTTTGTCGCCGGGCCTGGTCTGGGTGGCAGCGCTGCTGGCCGTGTTGTTGTCGCTGGACGGCCTGTTCCGCAGCGATTTCGAAGACGGCTCGCTGGAGCAGTGGGTGCTGTCGCCGCACCCACTGGCGCTGCTGGTGCTGGCCAAGGTGCTGGCGCACTGGATCTTTTCCGGGCTGGCGCTGGTATTGTTGGCGCCACTGCTGGCACTGATGCTGGGGCTGCCAAGCCATTGCCTGCCGGTGCTACTCGGTTCGCTGCTGCTGGGTACGCCGGTATTGAGCTTGCTGGGCGCGGTGGGCGCGGCGCTGACAGTCGGCCTTAAACGCGGAGGTTTGTTACTGGCGTTGCTGATTCTGCCGTTGTATATCCCTGTATTGATCCTGGGCAGTGGTGCGTTGCAAGCGGCGTTGCAAAATATGCCGGCAACCGGCCATCTGCTCTGGCTCGCCAGTCTGACGGCCCTGGCCGTTACCCTGGCACCCTTTGCGATAGCGGCCGGCCTGAAGATCAGCGTCGGCGAATAACGAGTCCCGGGCTCTCAAACCCGGCAAATACCCTGGATGTACCCTGATGAAAATAAGCTGGACGTGGTTCCACAAGCTGGGCTCCCCGAAATGGTTCTATGCCATCAGCGGCCGCATGCTGCCGTGGCTGGCCGGTGCTGCCCTGCTCCTGCTGCTGGTCGGCATCACCTGGGGCCTGGCCTTCGCCCCCCAGGACTACCAGCAGGGCAACAGCTTCCGCATCATCTATATCCATGTGCCGGCGGCGATGCTGGCGCAGTCCTGCTATGTGCTGCTGGCGGTGGCCGGGGTGGTGGGGCTGGTGTGGAAGATGAAACTGGCCGACGTCGCCCTGCAATGTGCCGCACCCATCGGCGCCTGGATGACCGCCGTGGCGCTGGTTACCGGCGCCATCTGGGGCAAGCCGACCTGGGGCAGCTGGTGGGTGTGGGATGCCCGCCTTACGTCCATGCTCATCCTGCTGTTCCTGTACTTCGGCATTATTGCGCTGGGCCAGGCGATCAGTAATCGTGACAGTGCGGCCAAGGCCTGTGCGGTGCTTGCGATTGTCGGTGTGGTGAATATCCCGATCATCAAGTATTCGGTGGAGTGGTGGAACACCCTGCACCAGGGCGCCACCTTCACCCTTACCGAAAAGCCGGCGATGCCGGCCGAAATGTGGCTGCCGCTGTTGTGCACGGCGCTGGGTTTCTACTGTTTCTTCGGCGCCGTACTGCTGCTGCGCATGCGCCTTGAAGTGCTCAAGCGCGAAGCACGCGCCAGTTGGGTCAGGGACGAAGTATTGAACAGCCTGGGGCGGAGGGCCGCACAATGAGCTTTGCCACTTTCGGTGACTTTCTCGCCATGGGCCACCATGGCCTGTACGTGTGGTCGGCCTATGGCATCTGCCTGGCGGTGCTGGCGCTGAACGTTGGTGCGCCACTGCTGGCCCGTCGTCGCTATTTGCAAGAAGAGGCGCGCCGTTTGCGCCGGGAGAACAACCAGTGAATCCGCAGCGCAAGAAACGCCTGTTGCTCATCGTCGGCCTGCTGGTCGGCGTCGGGGTTGCCGTCGGCTTTGCCTTGAGCGCATTGCAGCAGAACATCAACCTGTTCTATACACCGACCCAGATCGCCAACGGCGAAGCGCCGCTGGACACGCGCATTCGCGCTGGCGGCATGGTCGAGAAAGGCTCGGTTCAGCGCTCGGCCGACTCGTTGGACGTGCGTTTCGTGGTTACCGACTTCAACAAGTCGGTACCCATCACCTACCGCGGCATCCTCCCCGATCTATTCCGCGAAGGGCAGGGCATCGTCGCCCTTGGCAAGCTCAACGGCGAAGGTGTGGTGGTAGCCGATGAAGTGCTGGCCAAGCACGACGAGAAATACATGCCGCCCGAGGTCACCAAGGCGTTGAAGGAAAGCGGCCAGGCCGCTACCGGCGTAGAGGCCAAGCCATGAACGCAGCACTGGTAATTCCCGAACTGGGCCAGTTGGCGATGATTCTGGCGATCTGCTTTGCCGTCGTGCAGGCCAGTGTGCCGCTGCTTGGCGCGTGGCGTGGCGACAGCCTGTGGATGAGCCTGGCGCGGCCGGCAGCGTGGGGGCAGTTCGTCTTCCTGGCGTTTGCCTTTGCCTGCCTGACCCATGCCTTCATGACAGACAACTTCTCGGTCGCCTATGTGGCCAGCAACTCCAACAGCGCCTTGCCCTGGTACTACAAGTTCAGTGCGGTGTGGGGCGCCCATGAGGGTTCGCTGCTGCTTTGGGCGCTGATCCTCGGCGGCTGGACCTTTGCTGTGTCGGTGTTCTCCCGGCAGTTGCCGCAGGTCATGCTGGCCCGCGTGCTGGCGGTAATGGGCATGATCAGCGTGGGCTTCCTGAGCTTCCTGATCATTACTTCCAACCCGTTCCAGCGCCTGCTGCCGCAGGTGCCGACTGATGGCCGTGACCTCAACCCGCTGCTGCAGGACTTTGGCCTGATCGTTCACCCACCCATGCTCTACATGGGCTACGTGGGCTTTTCGGTGGCCTTCGCCTTCGCCATCGCCGCCTTGCTGGGCGGCCGGCTGGACGCTGCCTGGGCGCGCTGGTCGCGGCCGTGGACCATCGTCGCCTGGGCTTTTCTGGGTATTGGCATCACCTTGGGATCGTGGTGGGCCTACTACGAACTGGGCTGGGGTGGCTGGTGGTTCTGGGACCCGGTGGAAAACGCCTCGTTCATGCCTTGGCTGGTGGGCACGGCACTGATCCACTCGTTGGCGGTGACCGAGAAACGCGGGGTGTTCAAGAGCTGGACCGTACTGCTGGCAATTGCCGCATTCTCGCTGAGCCTGCTGGGTACCTTCCTGGTGCGTTCCGGCGTGCTGACCTCGGTGCACGCGTTTGCCGCCGACCCGTCGCGCGGTATTTTCATCCTGTTTTTCCTGCTGTTCGTGGTCGGCGGGTCGCTCACGCTGTTCGCACTGCGTGCACCGGTGGTCAAGAGCCAGGTCGGTTTCGCCCTGTGGTCGCGTGAAACGCTGCTGCTGGCCAACAACCTGGTGCTGGTGGTGGCGGCTTCGATGATTCTGCTCGGTACCCTGTACCCGCTGGTGCTCGATGCCCTGACCGGTGCCAAGCTATCGGTCGGCCCGCCCTACTTCGACGCCTTGTTCCTGCCGTTGATGGCGCTGCTGATGGTGGTGATGAGCGTGGGCGTGGTGGTGCGCTGGAAGGACACCCCGGGCAAATGGCTGGCCAGCATGATGACCCCAGTGTTGATCGGCAGTGCCATCCTTGCTCCGGTTGCCGGCTTTATCGTCGACGACTTCGATTGGCCGACGCTGACGGCCTTCGCCCTGGCTTCTTGGGTAGTGCTTGGCGGGCTGCGTGACATTTTCGACAAGACCCGCCACAAGGGCCTGATCAAAGGCTTGCCGGGCCTGGGGCGCAGCTACTGGGGCATGCAACTGGCGCACTTGGGCCTGGCGGTGTGCGCGCTGGGCGTGGTGCTGTCCAGCAACAACAGCGCCGAACGCGACCTGCGCATGGCGCCGGGCGAAAGTGTGGAGCTGGGTGGCTACCACTTCCTGTTCCAGGGCGCCAAGCACTTCGAGGGGCCGAACTTCATCTCTGACAAGGGCACCATCGTGGTCAGCCGCGAGGGTCGTGAAGTGACCACACTGCACCCGGAGAAGCGCCTGTACACCGTGCAACAGTCGATGATGACCGAAGCGGGCATCGACGCCGGCTTTACCCGAGACCTGTACGTTGCGCTTGGTGAGCCACTGGAGAATGGCGCCTGGGCTGTGCGCGTACATATTAAGCCTTACGTTCGCTGGATCTGGCTGGGCGGTCTGCTGACCGGCCTGGGCGGGTTGCTGGCGGCCCTCGACCGGCGCTACCGCGTCAAGGTCAAGACCCGGGTGCGTGATGTCCTGGGCGTGTCTGGAGCAGCTGCATGAAGCGTTGGATCATGGTAGTGCCCCTTGCAGTGTTCCTGCTGGTGGCGGTGTTCCTCTACAAGGGGCTTTTCCTCAAGCCCGACGAGCTGCCTTCGGCAATGATCGGCAAACCGTTCCCGGTGTTTTCCCTGGCTTCGACACAGGGGGACCGCACCCTGACTCAGGCTGACTTGCAGGGCCGCCCGGCACTGGTCAATGTGTGGGCCACCTGGTGTCCGTCATGCAAGGTCGAGCATCCGTACCTGAACCAGCTGGCACGGCAGGGTGTGGTGATCCATGGGGTCAACTACAAGGATGACAACGCCGCCGCGCAGAAGTGGTTGGCCGAGTTCCACAACCCCTACCAGCTGGATATTCGTGACGAGCAGGGCAGCCTGGGCCTGGACCTTGGGGTGTATGGGGCGCCGGAAACCTTCCTGATAGACGCCAAGGGCATCATTCGCTACAAGCACGTGGGCATCGTTGATGCCACGGTCTGGCGTGAACAGCTGGCGCCGTTGTACCAAGGCCTGATCGACGAGGCCAAGCCATGAAGCGCTGGCTGGCAGCTGCGGTGCTGGGCATGAGCCTGGCCGGTGTGGCCAAGGCGGCTATCGACACCTACCAGTTTCGCGACGAGGCCGAGCGCGAGCGTTACCAACAGTTGACCAAGGAACTGCGCTGCCCCAAGTGCCAGAACCAGGATATTGCCGACTCCAACGCGCCGATTGCTGCCGACCTGCGCCGGGAAATCTTCCGCATGCTCGGCGAAGGCCAGAGCAACCAGCAGATCATCGACTTCATGGTCGATCGCTATGGCGACTTCGTGCGCTACAAACCGGCGCTCAGCGCGCGTACCTGGCTGCTGTGGTTTGGCCCGGGGATCTTGCTGGCCGGTGGCTTCGTGGTGCTGGCGGTGATCGTGCGCCGGCGCCGTGCCACGGCTGCGCAAGGCACCGATGAGTTGTCTGCCGAAGAACGCGAGCGTCTCGCCAAACTGCTGGAAAAAGAACAGACCCATGATTGAATTCTGGCTTAGCGCGGGCCTTCTGCTGCTCGCTGCCCTCAGCTTTTTGCTGCTCCCGATCCTGCGTGGCCGCCGTCGCCAGCAGGAAGAAGACCGCACGGCCTTGAACGTGGCCCTTTACCAGGAACGTGTCGCCGAACTGGCGGCCCAGCAAGCCGCCGGTGTGCTCGATGAGGCGCAGATGGCCAAGGGCCGGGACGAGGCTGCCCGCGAGCTGCTGGCCGATACCGAAGGCGCCGAGGCCCCGCGCCAGGGGCATTTGGGCAAGGCGCTGCCGCTGCTGGCGGCAGTGCTGGTACCGCTGATGGCGCTGGGGCTGTACCTGCATTTTGGCGCGGCCGACAAGGTGGCGCTGACCCAGGAATTTGCCGAGGCACCCAAGTCGATGGATGAAATGACTACGCGCCTTGAGCGCGTGGTGCAGGCCCAGCCGGATTCGGCCGAGGCCATGTATTTCCTTGGCCGGGCCTACATGGCCGAGCAGCGCCCGGCCGATGCCGCGCGCACGTTCGAACGGGCCGTGGCCTTGGCTGGCCGCCAGCCCGAGCTGCTGGGGCAGTGGGCGCAGGCGCTGTACTTTGCCGCCAACAAGCAGTGGAGCCCGCAATTGCAGGCGCTGACTGACGAAGCGCTGAAGGCGGACCCTAACGAGGTGACCAGCCTGGGCCTGCGCGGTATTGCTGCGTTTGAAGGCGAGCGTTATCAGGAAGCCATCGACTACTGGAAGCGCTTGCTGGCGCAGTTGCCAGAAGGTGATGCATCGCGAGCGGCCCTGCAGGGTGGTATCGACCGCGCCGCCGAGCGCCTGGGTGGGGTGCCAGCAGAGGCGACCGAGCCTGCACCTGTGGCGGCTCGCCTGAAAGTGCGGGTGGAACTGGCGGCTGCCTTGAAGGACAAGGTCAAGCCGGACGACACGGTGTTTATCTTCGCTCGCGCCAGCAAGGGCCCGCCGATGCCTCTGGCGGCCAAGCGGGTGACCGTGGCGCAGTTGCCGATCGAGGTGGAATTGTCTGATGCTGATGCGATGATGCCGCAGATGAAACTGTCGCAATTTGCTGAAGTCCAACTGGTTGCACGTGTTTCACGCGCGGGTCAGCCTACCCAGGGTGAGTGGATTGGCCGGGGTGCTCCGTTGTCTAGCGCCACCCAGGCTACCCAGCGCCTGACCATCGACACTCCAGACCAGTAAGAGAGCACTGCCATGCACAGCACCGTCCGCCTGACCCTGATTACCCTGGCCCTGGGTTTGTCTGCGTGTACGGTGCACGAGCCGTACGAGCAGCCCGCGCCACCGATCGAGCGTGTGCCGCCATCGGGGCCGGTGGTCAAGCCCTTGCCGGGCGGGCAGCCTGCCACTCAGCCGAGCAAGCCGGCGGCGATACCCAAGCCCATGCCGCGTACCTCGGCCAGCTTTGCGCCACCGCCTGGCGGGGCAAGCCACTGGGATCCCAGGCTGGGTGTATATGTGTTGGAGAAGCAGCCCAATACCTTCTACCGGCAGCGTACCTACTATCGGTTCGATAACGGCTGGAGCTGGTCGTTGAGCCCGAATGGGCCTTGGCAGGAAACTGACAGCAGTGGTGTACCAGGTGGGTTGGGGCGGGCGTTCGCACAGTAACGCTGTTTCTGTATTTACTTCTGCTTCTGCTTTTGATTTTGCTTGTAAGCGCGCGATAGTTCAGGCGACGCAGATTGCGACTTCAGGAGGCCGAGCGCAGGGCTTGCGAAGGGAGGTGACGGGCATGGATGCCCGTCAAGCGCTGGGCCCCAGGATGGGGCCTGCAGCGCGGTCCTCCCGGGAGCAAGACCGTAGCGAGGGAACCCCGGAGCGTAGCGCAGGGGCCGGATGATAGGAGCCAGCGTTTTTTGGTTACTTTTTGTCGCGTTTGACAAAAAGTGACCCGCCGTAAGGGCGGAAAGGTGACTATGCGCCACCTGCGTGAATGAATACCTACTCGATGTGAGTGCCCACATCCAAGAAGCAAGAAGCAAGAAGCAAGAAGCAAGAAGCAAGAAGCAAATTCGTCTGTTTTGACTCAGCGAACCGTCCGTTTGCGATGGCGACGCTGACTCACCTTT
>NZ_JBICKE010000039.1:0-35829 GCF_043103865.1 Pseudomonas sp. yb_5 | reverse complement strand
GTGGCTGCAACGATGAATGCCCAGGAATATTGGCCAGCAGGCCCGGCCTCTTCGCGGGTGAACCCGCTCCTACGACGGCCTGTGTCCAACCAGGGATGTGTGTCCACCCCGGTGTAGGAGCGGGTTTACCCGCGAATACGGTGGTGGCTGCAACGATGAATGCTCAGGAATATTGGCCAGCAGGCACGGCCTCTTCGCGGGTGAACCCGCTCCTACGACGGCATTGATACGCCAGTAGCGAAGAGGCCGGTACAGGTTAACCAATCAGTCGTAGATCACCTTCTTCTTCCAGGTCTCTTCCTCATCGGTCTTGAGCCCATCGGTCAATTCGTTGTGCTCGCCTTCCGCCGGGGCCATGCGGTCCATCACCTGGGCATTGGCCCGGGCCAACAGTTTCTCAAGATACGTCAGTTGCTCTTCATACACCTTCGGCTCGGGCTGCTTGCGCAGATATTGCACGCCGCGCTCGAAGGCCAGGCGCGCCTGGCCAGGCTGGCCTTTCTGCAGGGCCTGCTGGCCCAGGTTGTTGAAGAACTCGATATGCAACAACACCAGGATATGGCGGATCTCCTTGACCCAGTGTTTGGCCTCGGTCGTTGGCAAGAAGCCTTCCTGTGCAGCGCGGGTCACCTGATTGTGCAGCGCCTCCAGCAGGAAGCGTACGTCCTTGGCCTTGATCTCGGTGTGGATCGGGTTAGGGGGGTTGTTGACCGGGATCTTGTCGCCCAGGGCTATCAGCCCTTCCAGTTCGGCGATGCGCGCCTTGAATTCGGCATTGTGCTTGTCCACCGCCAGCAGGCGCTGGTTGAGGTTCAGCTCCAGGCGGGTCAGCAGCAATTTGAGGGCCGGGGTCATGAACTGGCCGGGGAACGTCTCGGTGATTTCGCCACAGCGACGCAGGCGGTCGGCGAGCTCGATCTTCGTCCGGGCGCGCTCAAGCTTGCCATTTTCGACCACATTGTTGAGGTAGCCGATCACGATCAGCAACGCGATGCCCGCCACGATGAGCAGGGTGATCAGAAGTGGTGTCACCGTTAATGCCTCATGAATAGGTTTGCATGATTGAGTGTAGGAGCGAGCGTGCTCGCGAGAGGCCCTGACAGCCATTCTCTTTTTCTATCGGCAAACTGTGCCATGACTGGATGCTGGCACATTAATGCTGACTTGACGCCAGAAAATCAACGGCAAACCCCGGCAGGCGCACCAAAACAGCGCTGGGTGTACCCGGAAGTCATTGATTTAAATAAATTTCTACAAAGGGGTTGACGCCTTCCCGAACCATCCATAGAATGCGCGCCACTTGCAGCGTAAAGCACACAGCGAAACGCAGCAGGGAGTGAAAGCAGGCAGTAATGCCAGCAGCGTGTCCCCTTCGTCTAGTGGCCTAGGACACCGCCCTTTCACGGCGGTAACAGGGGTTCGAGTCCCCTAGGGGACGCCAATGCGGGAATAGCTCAGTTGGTAGAGCACGACCTTGCCAAGGTCGGGGTCGCGAGTTCGAGTCTCGTTTCCCGCTCCAGTTTCTCCGGCACTGCTTAGCGGCGGGGCAGGAAAAGAAAATCCAGGCTGAATCGTGAGGTTCATGTTCTGGTGCACTGAAAAGTGTTGTGTGTCCCCTTCGTCTAGTGGCCTAGGACACCGCCCTTTCACGGCGGTAACAGGGGTTCGAGTCCCCTAGGGGACGCCAAATGCGGGAATAGCTCAGTTGGTAGAGCACGACCTTGCCAAGGTCGGGGTCGCGAGTTCGAGTCTCGTTTCCCGCTCCAGTTTAAATACTGTGGCGTCTATGCGGTGCAGTGGTGGTGAAGGTCTTCAAGGCGCTTCACGCCGAAAGCGGTAAAGTTTCACAATGCGGGAATAGCTCAGTTGGTAGAGCACGACCTTGCCAAGGTCGGGGTCGCGAGTTCGAGTCTCGTTTCCCGCTCCAAATCAAGATTTACAACCTTCCACGGAAGTCTGTAGATCCTCGAAAATAGACGCTTCGGCGTCTTTTTTCGTTTCAGTCAAAGCCATCGGGATCCATGGTCATCCCGACATTTGGCTTCAACTGCAAAAAACGCCACTCTTTCGGGTGGCGTTTTTTTTTGCATCGGGCTACGGCTTGTCTTCCAGTTGGGCTGCCGCATCGGGAAATTTCAACCAGCTCAGCTTATCGTCGAACGACACTTCAACCGACACCCGGAACTGATAGTTGATTGCCAGCCTCAACAGTTCGGTTTTCGTGACGCTACCCAGCACCATCACGCCCGTTTCGCTGGGTACAGGCAGCGCGGTGGCAATCGGCAGCCTGATTTCCCGAGTGACGTTGCCGCTTTCCACCCCGTCGATCCAGGCGTTGACGAATTGCGACGTATGCCGGAACGGCCAGCTTTCCAGGGTAAAGGTGGTGCTTTCGCCCAGTGTGCGCAGGTTCAGTGCGCGGTTGCGGATATCACTGCACTGCACGATTGGCAGTCCTTCGATTTTCCGCACCGTGACATAGTGCGAAGGCGAGGGGGGCACGTCAGGCTTGTCGATTTGGTAATACAGTTCCACCCGGCCGCCCATGTGCGGCGGCACATATAGGCTGGGGATCAGGTATTCAAGTGCGCCTGGCGATATGGGCGTGTTGGTGGAGTAACCGCCGAGCGTCCCGGGTTGGCCCCAGAATACGGTGACAGTCTCATTCGGCCGGATTTCTGCCCCGTCGGGTATGACGAATGTGACGCCGTCGAATGCGTTGCCAGGTTCCAGCGTGCTTTGGTAATCGCTGCCCTTCGCCTCCTTGATGTGTGGCGGTGGCAATTCGCGTGGTGGCGGGGAAGGGTCGGACTCCAACGCGACCGCTAGCGCACGCTGGGGGTATGTGCCAGCGCGGTCCTGCACTTCATAACGCACGTAACGCGTGCCGTTGCCGGACTGGCGAATGAAAGCGCCCGGGAAGGTCAGCTCGAGCGGTTTGCTGGTGCCTAGCGGGCTCAGTGTTTCGACGTGCTCCTGGGTCAGTGTCATCATGTCGACCATTTCCTGCCCGGCGCCGTCTTCGCTGTAAAACCACTTCACGACATCGCCTGGCTCCGCACCAATGTACGAGGGGACTGTGCAGACGAGCTTGTCGCCGTTGGCCGCGAGGTAGTCCTCGGTGACACCTTCGCGAATAACGTAGTCGGGAAGCACCAAGCGATCATCTGCGGGGAGCAGCGGCGCGGTCTTGTCGATGTAGATATCCAGTGGCCGTGAAGACACATGGGTATCGTTGTACAGCGTGACTGCGTAGTGCAGGCGGTGCGTGCCTTCAATAAGCTTGTCGACCGGTACCAATATGAACAGCTCTTCAGGTTCGATTGGCTTGCTGAAGGTCTTCTTGTCGACCAGTACGTCATTCCAGTAGAGAAAAAGGTATTCCTCATCTATTTCCGGGTGCGAATTTGCCCAGGGGTGGAACTCTACCCGCAGGGGGGAATAGGTTGCCCGGAACTCGACCGTGTTGGGTCTCCCCCCTTCAACATCGGGCACCACGCTTGGTACGGTTGGATGGACAAGAGGGGCCGAGTCCAGTTCAGGGGTTGGAGTTCTGCGGTTACCGGAGCGCTTGTTCTGTGCCATCGTCCTTCTCCATGTGTCACGCATGAATGCAAAAGGGAAGGCGCATTGGCCTTCCCTCGTTTTTTCACCAGTTGTAACGGGCGCCGACGCTCACGCCCCATGGCTGTTCAAGCTTGCTGCCATGGCTATAGTCGAAGTCGGCGTGGGCCTGCCATTTTTCGCCCCAGGCGACCGTCACCCCTGCACCGAGTTCACCGCGCGAACCGGCCAGGTTGTTGCTGAAGCGGTTGTCGTTGACCTTCACCTGGTTGTCGTTGACGAACTCATGAACTGCCGCCACCCGCAGGTAAGGTTGCACGCTACGGCCTGTGCCCGCGCTGAAGGTGCGCCCGACCGAGGTACCCACTTTGCCCAGCAGCGAGTGGGTACTGTTGCTGTTGGCGCGCATGCCGTTGTCCAGGCTGTAGTCCTTGCCCTGGACCACGAGCCCGGACAGTTGAGCGAACGGTTCGAGGAACCAGTCGTCGGCCAGGTTCAGATGACGCCCCACCTCCAGCGAAACGCCAGCACCCAGGTTGCTGTAGTCACCCTTGGCCTTGCTGCCGTCACTCAGGCGCACGTCGGCCTGGTTGCGGAAACGGTTGATGCGCGCCACGGTGTCGATGTAATAGCCGCTTTCGGGATCGAGCCAGGTGGCGTAGGCACCGGCGTGGTAGCTGTCGACGCTGGCCGAAGAGCCGCGGGCGAGGTTCAGGTCGGAATTGCTGTAGCCGGCCGTGATCCCGACCAGCCAGTTGCCGTCACCAGCTGCCAGGGGCGCATCTGCGCCGATCGACAGGCCTTGTTGCTGTTGCTGGTACGCCGCGCCAGACGTCGCCGAGACATTGAACCGGTTACCGTAGCTGCGTACCCAGCCACCGGCCTTGCCAGGGTTGCGGCGCACGTCGCCCATGCGGCTACGCAGCACGCCGAGCTCGCCGTACCAGATGGTCGGCACGACGTTGGCCAATGCCATCACCGTTTGTGTGCCGGGGCTGACCGTACGGGTGGTCGCGTCCAGGTACCAGTCGTTGTCGCCGCGTTGCACCAGGTCGTAGGAATAGGCTCCCAGGTCCACGGAGCCACCCAGCAGCGAGAATTGTGAATCGCCAGCAGCGGCATGGACCACATGCAGGCTGTTGTCTGTCAGCGGATCGTTGCCGCTGGCGCTGATCAGCAACTGGTGGTTGCCGCTGGCGGTGCCCGTCACGTCGAGAAAGTCCGACTGCGAGGTGCTGAAATCGGCTTCCATGATGAAGGTGCCGTTGCCGGTGAGGTTTTCTACGGAAAGGGTAAAGAATTCGCCTGGCCCGCCGAAGCGCACGGCACCGTTATCCAGAGACAGGTCGGTTACCTGGCTGTTGTCGACCAGGGTCCATTCGCCGCCGCTGTTGATTCCCAGGCTTGCAACGTTATCCAGCCGGCCTTTGAGGGTGGCGAAGTTTTCCAGCAGCACATTGGCGGTGCCGCCGCTGGCGGCGACGATATCGCCCACCAGGTGGCTGTTGTTGACACGCAGGTTGGCGGCAGCATCCTCCGCCACCTGCAGCAGCACGCCGTTGCCGCCACTGAGGCTGGCACCGTTGATGACGTCGATCTGCGCCGATGCTGCAAAGCCGGCCCCTCGGCCGACGGCGATCGCTGGCCCGTTGCGTCCCTCGATCAGGCTGTTGTCGACCACCAGCGTAGAGCCGCGGCCGTCGTCCTCAAGAATGCGCGCGCCATAATTGCCGCCGCTGATGGTGCTGCCGTCCCTGGCAATCAGGGTGCCGGCAACCAGTCGTGCGCCCTCGCTGCTGGCGCCCGTGCCGCGTAGTTCACTGCGCTGCAGTTCGGCAGAACTGGCATTGATGGTCGCGCCTTGTACGCCGCCTTCGATCATGCTGTCGTTGATCAAGGCGCGCGAGCCGTTACCCGCCCCTGCAGCACTCAGCGCCAGGCCACGGGCGTCACTGCGGATGGTCGAGCGGTGTACGGTGGCACTGGCACCATTGAGCGCCAGGCCATTGCCATTCGATTCAGCGGTGACCTGGCTATCCGACAGGTTCACGGTGGCGCCCGCCTGGGCGGCGATCTGTAACGTCGTCGCCCCGGTGGCTGTCAGAACGGCCGGGCCGATCACCCGGTAGCTGTCGAGTGTGCTGCCGGCATCCAGCTGAGTATCGGCATCTATGAGGGTTTCTGCCCAGCAGGCACTGGCGAAAAACAGCGGGCCTGCCAGCACGAGATGGGCGGGTGGTGAACAGTGGCGAAGGGTGTGAAAAAGGCGGCTCGGCATTCAGGGAAAACCTCGAAGTGAACAAATTTTTGTAAGACCGTTCTTCTTTTCGTTGGAGAACAATCCGCATACCGCGAGGCTAAGCGCGTTAAGTCGCAAAAAATGTAAGGAAATTCCTACTCTTCAATGGAAAAATCCTGTAAGTGGATCGGCAGCGGACGATTGCCAACGCCGCTGCCGAGGCTTGCTCAAGGTTGGCTCACGTCACACGAGCCCCCCGTACCCTGATCGGCGACGCTGATCTTGTTGGTCGTGGTATTGGAGGTAATGGGTGGCTGCGTGTTGATGACGTAGCTCACCTCGGCCCGCCCGCCCGACGGCGCGGCGTCATAGATGGGCTTGATGTGCTGATCGTACGGCTCGACTCGCGTGACGAAGCCGTTCGCGATCTGCTCGGCGTTCAAGGTCACAGTCCAGGTTTTCTCAACGCCATCGATCAGGTTGCCATCCACAATTTGGTCATACACCACCCAGTTCAGTGTCATGGTGGTGTTTGGTGGCACGTTGAAGCGGCTGCAGGGCGGTACCTGCACCCTGATCGCCGGGGCGGCGGAGGGGTCATCAGGGTCCCAGAGGGATTGGCAACTCAGCCAGAGCCGGTCCGTTAAACCCAGGAACTCGAGATCGTCGGCCGTCATGTCGATGGCCGATACCTCTACGAACTGTGGAAGCGACTCCTGTTCATTGAGCGCGTTTTCGTCGCCCCTCACGGTGTAATGCACAGGCAGCGCCAGCTTGTTACCAGCTGCCTCGATATAGCTCCACGGGATCGTGACGGACTTGTCGGCACCGGGTGCCTCATCGACAACCCAGCGTGCCGGGGTCACCTGCGTGCCGTCCCAGTAGAAGTCCACTACCTGAGGGGCTGCGGCGCCCTCGAATACCTTGAAGGTCAGCGTGGCGTCTTTGCCGCGGTCGGCCGGGGGAATGAGGTTCGTATCGCCGCTGAAACTGGTGATTGTGGGGGCGAGCATCTTGTCGTTGACCGGGTCCGGCCAGTCGGGGTCGGGGTCAGGGCGTTCCGGGCCTGCAACGGAAAAGTCGACAGCGAAGTCATCGGCCGCCGGTCCATAGGCGGCGTGGCCACGTAGCACCTGATAGCTGACAGGGGTCGCCACCTCCCCGGAGGCCTTGCCGTATTCGTTTCGCAAGATATCGCTGGGTACGGATATCGATATAGGGAATGGGCGTGAGCCTACCTGTTCGGCGATCAGGGGCGTCGCGCCCCACTTGATCGCGATCTTGTCCTCTTTGCGGGAATTGGTGTAAGCCTGTATTTCTACCTGCACACCCGCCTGTGCATCTTTCAGGCTCAGTACGCCGTCATCTACCGCTAGCGGCACCTCGGGTGGCAGCAGGTCCTTGGGCTCTGGTGTGAGCACCACATCGACCGTCGCCGGCAGCCGGATGCGACTGCGGTTCTGGGCTTTGTCGAACAGGTAGTAGACGATGTAGAACCTGCCATCCCCCAGGTTGCGTACCACATCTGCCGGAATGGTTATCTTGCGGTCGTCTGTGACGGTGCCATCGACGACAGGGTTATCGTAGTCCGCATTTTCTTCAGGCCATTCCTTCAGATAGAACGCCTGGTAGGTATCTTTGGATGCACGTTCCGGGTACTCAGGTATACCCAGTTCAATCCCGGCCTGGTGGTTGGTCAGGTAGGCTTCGTTGATGATGTCCGTAGGCGCGGTCAGCGGGGGAGCGGGCTCATCCCCCCAGGGCGGAACACTGTCGCAGATCAGCTCGATGGGGTGTGAAACATATTGGTCGCCCTTGTGGTCGACCAGTTCGTAGCGAATCCACAGTTTGCCATTGCGTGGAATGGACGCCTGGGGAAAAGCCAGTGCTAACGGAAAGTCTCCTGGCACGAGGGGCGGGAGGAACTTTTCGACAGGGCCAATGGCCCTGAAGGTATTTTCGGCGCCAGTCAAGGTAAACTGCAGTTGTAACGTCGAGTAGTCATTTGGATCACTGCCCGGTGGCAGGTCAGACCATGCGGGGATCTCGACGGTCAGGTCGGTTTTCAAGCGGTCTTTATGCAGCGTGCCATCGTCACTGTCGATGATGCCTTGGACATTGGGGGCGGTCACCGGTAACGGCGCTGTCTTGTCAGGGGCATCTTGCAACTTCAGATACTTGCGCCGGGCTTTGGTGGTGCGGTCATGTTGCTGGGTGCTGAACGTGAGTGGTTTCATTGTTGTCTCCAACAAGTATGCCTGCCTGAAGTGTTGAACTGCAGTGACGGGTTTTGTGTTTCGGATTGTTATTTAGCGTCTGATTTCTGTATACGGTAAATATACTTTATGGCCGACTGGTATATCCTCTGCTACGGGGAAGAAATGCTTGGATTTTGAGACTGAGACAGGGCTTCTTGGGTGGAGGATTTGCCTTGCCATTTTTAATTCGGATAGGGTTTTCCCGCTGTTTATTAGAGGGTCGTCGGTGATCGTTGTGACTGTATAACTGCCAGCGCGCCATGCAATATTTGGTATTTTTGCAATCAACTGCATCGCGCCCACCGCAAGCCCCAAGATAGCTGCCGAGTAATTCAGGATTGTCCCAATATTGTTCCGCTTTTCATGCCCCGAAAGTATCGCTTCCGTTTGTAGCGCCGTACCGGTGACTGACAACGTGGCTGTAGCCACCGTGGCCGCCAACTTGATGCCGACGGCGAGCGATACGCTGGCAATTGCCCCGACACCTGCCGAAAGTGCCGCACCCGCGCCACTGATGCCGCCACCGGCGGCTGCCCAGGCAGCCGCGATTGCCGGCGCAGCTACGCCACCTGTCACCACGACGGCGGCCACGGAGGCAACTGCGGCGAAGAGTATGCCCAGGCCTATCCCCGTCCAGCCGATCGCACCTAAGGCCTTGCCCCGCCAGATGCTGTAGCTATTCAGGTCTGCCAGCGATCGGCTTTGCCCGCTATAGCCGATGCTGTAATGCCCGGTCGGGTCGCGGAAGGTTATCGGGTTGCCTTGGCAATAGCCGTAGTAGTTCAGCCCCCCCGCGCCGAAGGGGCTGAGTGCGTCGGGGCTGTGAAAGCGCATCAGCACCGGGTTGTAGGCGCGGTAGCCACTACCGAGCAGGTACCAGCCGCTGTCGGGATCGAGCGCTTCGCCGTTGTAGCCCAGGGTGCCGAGCAGTGGATCGTCGGCGTGCCGCTCGCCATAGGCGGTATAACGGACGGCGCGCGTGCTGCCGGCCTGGCTCTCGGCGATCACGCTGTGGCTGGCACTGGTGTGCAGCAGCAGGGGCGATTGCGCACCAGTGCCTTTCTGCTGCTGGCCCAGCGCTTGTTCGTCATGATGCAGGTACAGGGTTTGCAGGCTGTCACGCACGGCCATGCGCAAACGCTGGCCGTCATGCAGCAGCAGCGTGCGCTCGCCGGCCTCGGGCCTGCTGACCAGCAAGCCGCCTGCGTCGTAGCCATAGGTGTCCGGGGCGCCGCTGTCGTTGAGGCCCAGCAACCGGTTCTGGCTGTCGTAGCGAATTGGCCGGGCTTGCTCGTCTCGGGTCAGGTTGCCATTGGCATCGTAGCTGAACTCAGGATTGGGCGCGGTGCGCGGCGGTGTGTACTCGATACGCTGTAGCTGGCAGGGGTCGCGTTCGGCATGAATGAACGTGGCGCGTTCAGCGGCCGGCCCACCTGTGAAGGAAGTGACGGTCAACTCGATGTTGTTGTAGGCATCGAAGTTGAACACCTGCATGGCGATGCTGCGGCCCAGCGCATCGCGAGGTTGGTCCGGCCCTGTGCTGTTGTACATGTTCAGGCGTGCATGGCTGTCGTAACCGAACTTTTCGACCAGTCGCGATACTCCGCCGAGCTGCAGGGTGCGGCTGAGCAGGAGGTCATCCTTGTCCCAGACGGTTTCCTGTGTGCGTTCTGGCTGCCCGGGCTGACGCCAGGTGCGTTTGACTTCACGGTCCTGGTCGTCGTACTCGATCTTGGTTTCCAGGGCCTGTGCGCTGGCTCGGTCATGGCTTGTGATGAGGTCTATGCGGCCCAGATCATCGTATTTGAACTCGGCCTGCAGCTGCCCCTGAAGGGTTGAGACCAGGCGGCCCTGGGCGTCGTATTCATGGGTGGTGTCTTCACCGTAGGGTTCGTGGGTGTTCTTCAGACGATCCTGCAAGGTGCTGCTATGAATGCGGCTCCAGGTCTTGCCGTCGCGCTTGTCCTCCCAGTGTTCGGCGGTCAGCTGATTGGCTTTGTTGTATTCGAAGCGCCGTGCGCATTGCCGGTTGTCGTCGCTCAGCAATCGGGCGCTGACAGGGTCGTAGGCGAAGCTGGCGTGGTCCTCGGGCGCGGTGTTGCTGATCGGCTCATTGGTCAGCTGCAGGTTGTAGTCCTGCTCGATGGTCTCGCCAGCGGGGTTGATGCGTTGGCGCGGTATCGATTCACCGTCGCGGAACAGGAAGTACTCCGTCCGGTCACCGGTGGTGGTCCCTATCAGGCGGTCCAGGCCGTCGAAGTACTGCGCGCCGATCTGGCGGGCGGGCAACTGCACATTCGCCGGGGTTACCACCAGGCGGGTCGGCAGGTCTTCGGCAGAGTGTTCGGCGTAGGTGCGGGTGAGCAGGGTTTTATTCGGTTGCTCGGTCGTGAGCATCCGGCCCCAGGCGTCGTAGCTGAATGCAGTGGTGTGGTTGCGCTCATCCGTTTCGGTGAGCGTGCGTCCGAGGCCGTCATAGCTGTAGCGGCGTTCGCCAATCAGCTCCCCCAACGCATCCAGGCGCTTGCGCAGTACCGGCTTGTTGAACAGGTTGAGCCAGGTCTCGGTCTTGCCACTGATGGCCCGTGCCTGGCGGATGGATCGGACGTTCCTGCCGTTGCGGTTCTGCACCTGGGTTCGGGATTCCAGTCTCCCGCCTTCTCGCCAGCTGTAGCGAATGGCGCCCTGGTGATCGGCGTTGCCGATCGGGTCCAGTACGTTGTGCTGCTCCACGTCATCCGGGCCGATGGTGCAGCATTGCTCGCCCCAGTCGTCGTACCGCGTTTTTGTTACCAGGTGCAGGTACTGCTGGGCTTGCAGCCAGTCGGTAACGCTCTCCTGTATCCGGTTGCCGTACGCATCGTACTGGATGGCCAGGATTTCGTAGAAAGCGCCCGGCCTCGCCTCGAGCACGTTGTCACGGCTCTCCCGGGTCGGCCGTCCGAGGCCGTCCAGCTCGGTTTCGGTGGTGATGCCGCGAGCGTTGGTGACTCGGGCGCGGGCAATGTCCGCATCGCTGGCACAGAGTTGGTAGTCGTAGCGTTTTTTGGCCTCGAACGGTGTCTCTGGCGATACCTTTTCCTCGGTGACTCGCCGCAGGGCGTCGTACGCCCATTGTGTGTGAACCCCGTTCTCGTTGAGTTCGTAGAGCTTCTCGCCATGCAGCAGCGAGCGCCGTTGAACGGTGGACCGTTGCGCGCCGTCGTAACCAAAGAGGGTCTTGCGGGTTTCCAGTACCTGATGGCCGCCCAGAGGGTCTAGCAGTGAATTGAACTGGTACTGGGTGGTGGTTTCCAGCTTGTTGCGTTTCACCACCTCCTGATAGCGACGGCCGTGCCGCAGGCTGGACTTGGGCGCGTCGAGGTAATAGTAAATTTTCTCTTCCAGGGGGTGCGCCGGATCGTGCGCATGCGTCAGGGTTTCACTGTGCTCGACAATCATCGGGTTGAGGGTGATGGCGTTGCCTGCCAGTGGCGCCAGCGCCTTGTAGCGGTAGTGCTGAGTGAGAACAGGGGCTTGCCCCCGGCCGCTGCTCGCCGGGGTGGTGGTTTTGCTCTTCAGGTGACGAACGAAACCATTGGCATCACCGGGGTAGCCATCTTCCGCTTGCGTGCCATACCACTTTTGGGTCTCGGTCACGCCGTTGGCAAGTTTGCGCCAGATGATGTTGCCCGATGTATCGTAGGTGGTTTCGACGGTTTCAAGGCGGCTACGCGTGATGTTGTCCGCCAGCGACCAGCGTGTCTGCTCCTTGATCGGCATTTGCAGGGTCGACACCTGTTGATCGAAGGGGGCGTCCTTGATGTTGTACTGCATGGTGACTTCATGTACGCAGTTGTTCTGCACGGTTCTGGTCGAGGTCAGCAGATGGAAGCGGTTGAAGGTGCGTGTGATGTCGCGCAGTGCTGTGCCATTGTGGTCGCGCAAGGTTTCGACCGTTTGATACTCAAAGTCGTACCGTTTCGACTCGTAGAGGTTGTCCAGCCCGTTGTCAGACCAACCGATCCCGGCGCCGTAACCCAGAAAGTTGTTGGAGCCCGGGTAGGTATAGGTTCGCTGGAACGCAGGTTGGCCACCGCGCGGTTCGATGACGTGCCGGGTCACGCGCGGCAGGGCTGGCCGGGCGTCACCGGGGAACAGATGGCCACGGTCCTGGTAATAGAGATATTCACGGGCACCGGTAGGGGGCTCGACCTTGCTCACGCACAACAACCCGTTCACCAGGGCGTAATCCAGGCGCCAGCTGGCCAGCTCACGGGTTGGCAGCACGATCGATGCGACCCAGTCAGTATTGATCAGGTTCATCGCATAAAGGGCAACGGGCTGGCCGTTGTCACCCTGATAAGGGCGCTCGCGCAATTCGATGCGGCCATCGTCGCGTTCAATTTCCAGCAGGATCTCCTCACGCTCGTCGCTGATCGAGCAGAGCATCATGTAAGACGAGTTGAACGGTTGGTACTGGAGGTCGATCCTGTGCCCCGTGGCCGAGTAGATCTCCACGGGCAGGGCGATACGCCCGATCGCGCTACCCATTTCTTCGAGGATTTCCACCAGGCCTGAACGGTGCACCACGCGATAGCGCGCATTCCCGCCTGGCCCGGCAGGTTCGCGGTAGAAGTGAAAGTGCGCCAGCCGTTGCTCCTGCATTTGCAAGCGTGAGCCCGAACTACCGGTCACTTTGAATGATTCACCGCTGTAGGTGGTGATGACCTGTGTGTGCGGTGCGAACTGCGTCAGTGACAGATTCCATCCCCGCCCCCAACCCGAATCAATCGTATTGAGCGGGTTGAAGTTTAGGCTGAGTTCAAGTTCGGGGCCGGAGAAGTAATTGGCGCCCAACTCGGGAAGTTTTATGGACAGTGTGTATTGTCCGGTGCGGCTGTCGACACCGCTCTCCATGAAACTCATGAAGTTAAGGGCGTTGGAATGCAGTGAAGATTCCGTACTCATAATGAACGTTCTCACTCTGCTTGTCAGGGGGCGGGCGCTGTAAGTCAGGGGCTGCGCGTGCCGAATACGTGTCGACAGTAGTGGAAGTTTCGTGTGTTGACACCTGTCAGTTTTGCTAGGTGTTCAGGTTCAGGGGCGGTGTTATATCTATGCCAACTCTCGAATCGGACATGTGCAAGGCGGAGATATTCATACATGGACATGCCAGACGTTTCACACCTTAATGAACGTATGAACTCTGTCGATCTGGACGCGCTTGGCAGTGCCGATCTGATGACTTGGATTAGCTATCCCGGCATTGCCGAGCACGACCTGGTATATATCAACTGGCGGGGGTGCAAGGCCGACAACAGTGCCGAGGACCTCTTTGGCGAACGCGAAGTATTGAGCCTGGATGCCGGCCGCGGGGAGATCCTGATCGATAACGCACTCGTCACCGCCTTGCGCGGTGGCCAGGTGTTCTATTCGTTCACGCGTCTGGATAACGCCGGCAATCCTGTGGGGCCTGAGTCCAAGCGTCGTTTCTTCTTCGTTGACCGGCCCGCTGAAGGCATATGGGCTTTGCCGGTCGCCCACTTGCAAGATGCCCATGAGGGGGTGATCGACGTCAACCTGCTCAATCCCGAAGGCATATTGCTGGCAACAGCGCCCTATGCCGCCATGGCCAAAGGTGACAAGGTTTTCCTGAGTTGGGAGCCCTGGTTCAACGAGTCCTTGCCAGGTGAGCCGTTCGAGCAAGTACTGGAAGTGCAGGAGTCTGATCCTGGCCGACCACTGCTGTGGCACCTGGATATCGGCGTGGTCTTCATGTATATCGGCGGGTTCGCCTTTTTGCACTATCGCATCGAATTCGCCGATGGCACCAGCAGCCGGTCGCCAGTGCAGCGCTTCGACATCGTTTCGCCCGCCGCCGGCGACCCACCGCCGGCACCTTTGCTGGCGGCGCCGCGTATCCCAGGGGCGACGGATGGCGCGCTGGATCCTGATGACGAAACCTATCGCGCCGGCCTTCTGGTAGAGGTGGAACCCTATCCGGAGCTGGAATTGGGCGATTCCCTGGTGCTCTATGCCGTAGGGCCGGAGGTGACGCTGCGCAGCCTGCGTGTGGATGTGAGTTCGGTGGACAGCAAACGCTTGACCTTTCACCTGGAGCGGGAGTGGCTGCAGAGCGAGGTCAACCGCGGCAAGCGGTTCGCGTTCAGCTATGAATTTTCGCGTCAGGGCGTGCAGATGCGCTCCCAAGTGCTGGATCTGGTCTTGCAGCGCAAGCTTTACCTGCCTTTACCGATAATCCCGGACGCCACGCAGGAAGACGGTGACGCGTCGTACCAGGGCGTGGTCCATCCAAGCAAGCTGGAGTGTGGCGCCGAAGTGCGAATCCCGGCAGAGGCCGAGCTGGGTGATGGCGCGGAGCCTGCGCCGACCGTCAACCTGCATTGGGAAGGGCACGGCAGCACGGGGGCAGCCATCGTTCCCCGGCCGCCGTCAGGTGACACACGCCTGTTCACGGTGCCGCGGTCGGCCATGGCCGCCAATCTGGGTAGACGTCTGTGGGTGTACTACACCGTCACCCGCGCCGGCGAAACGCCACGCACATCAGAAAAGTTCGAGCTGCGGGTAAGCGATTTCGATCAGCGCAGCTACCCGATAATTCAGGTCGAAGGTGCCGAGAACCGGGAATTGAAACTGCACGAAGTTCCAGTGAATGGCGCTTTGTGCACGCTGCCTTTTTGGACGTTCATGGCAGAAGGGCAATTGCTGGGTATCGAGGCGCAAGGCCGTTCGAAATCTGGCCAGAATGTCACGCATATTCTGCGTCCCCCCACCGAGGCGGTGACATACGACGAATATTCTGATGGCGTTATTGAAGCCTACCTGCCCAAACAGTTTCTCGGAAACCTGGAATTGGACAGGGATTTCAGGTTGAGCGTATCTGCAAGTTTCGATGACGGCGAAACCTGGCGGGCATTTCCAATCGTTGATCTTAAGCTGGTTTCTTAAACAGACGCGCCTGCGTGTGTGTAAATGTGAGGTGATTTATGTCGAGCAATTCGAAACAGGATTTGCTGGAGTGGTTGCAGTCTGACTACCGGATGTTGGGGTGGAATACGATTTTCGCTATCCAGAAGGACAAGGCGGACGCTTTGTTGACCCAGGAATATATACGGCGCTTCAAGACCAGCTCTTACCTGGACCCTATCAGCGGTGAGACGGCGCCGGACAATGGTTACAAGGTTTATATGCAGAACTTTGTTCTGGATCACCCGCGGTTGTCATTCGATAATGCCGATATCACCGGTTCGCGTGCCAGCCTGCGTATGAAAATACTCGGCGGCAACCAGGTAGGGCTGAAGCAGGTGGGGGCCCATTGGTACCCACAGCGGATCGATCGGATAGAACCTCTGGTCGGGCCAGAGCTGCGTCTGCGCCTGGAACTGTCCGACGTGCCTGGCTATGTCGCCGACAACGGCGCATTGACGCTGGACTTGCACAACAGTGATGACTTTGTGGTGACCTTCTCGGATTCCAGGCGCGTTCGCGAGCTGGGGGGGGACTTCTTCAAGGAGCTGTTCCGCGGGTTGCCGGACCATCAACGCGTCTGGTCATTCGGCAGCATCGAACATGGCGAAAATGACCTGATGCGGCCCGAGTCGTTCATCCTGCGTACCCAGCGTAACCCCTCGGTCGCCCTGGCCCCGATGGAGAGCGATGACGCCGATGACGTGGACGGTGCGCTCGTGGGGCTGGTCGCCATGGGGCCCAGTAACGGGCCGCAGAATATGCCTGGCCCGGAATACCGTTACTTGATTCCCGATGACAACGGTGATTACTCGGCGACGGTACTGCTTGATAAGGCCTGGGTGGCGTTGGCTACCGTGTTAAGCAAACTGCCATTGGAGTTTTTCACGAATGTTGAATTTAAATTTGAACGTGCAGAAAACGGTGATCTGACAGCGACTGCCATTGCAGGTGTAATACCCTCAGAGACAGCAAGTCATGTTGAGCCTTACCATGAGGCATACTGGCGCGGTAGTGTTGATTGCCGGGCGTACATCGATTTAATTACCGATGAGCTGCCGCTCAAGGATGTGCTGAAGTTTCGTGTGTCAGGGGAGCATGTGTCCATGGAACTGGTGACCGTTCATACAGCTACTGCGGATTTTACCCGCTATGAAGAAATCGTCGCCACGCCGCAGTCCTGGACGTGGGGGCACGCGTGCGTGGGGCTCTGGCATGCTGAAATCAATGTGGAAATAACAGCCAGTTGGCAGATACAAGACCTGCAAGGCGCTACGTTGAAACTTGAAGAGTATAAGCACAAAATATACCCCAAACAGGACGGTTCGTTTAAATTTGAAGGGGACCCCTACGAAGATCAGATCAGCGCGTTGAGCCTTTTTCATGTACTTTGGGGAGTTGCAGCGCCGAATGTTTCATTTGTCTCGCTGAGCACCGATCGCGGCCCCCTTGCCGCAGCAAGAGCCGCACTCGCCAAGGACCTTCGTTCAGACCTGTACATGGAGGAATTGATCGATAAGACCATCAAGCTGAACTTTGGTGGCGCGATACTCGCAGGCGAGCGGCACATGCCCCGCGACATTGCCTGTTTTGGCAGCGTCGCTCCACAGCTGACCACGTTCGCCGTCACCCCCCTGGAAAAAATCGTGACCCACGGCAGCACGTTGCAGCTTGCCACCGTCCCGGCGCAAGCCAACGTAACCTGGTCGGTCGAGTCGGTAGAGGGCTCCACGGATGACCCGGGCCATTTCGACCAGCACACCCATGGCCTGTATCTGGCGCCCGGGGCTGCGGGCATCGAAGGTGAATTTACCCGGGTGCGTGTCACTGCCACTGTTCCAGGCTCAGGCTTTGCCAGTTCGGCCCTGCTCACGGTGGTCAAGAACGCACTGCAGGTCAGCCCATTGCTGTCGGTCTGCCAGGTGGGCGACGAGGGGGTCAGCCTCAAGGCGGACAGTGTCGTTGAAGGACCGCTGCAATGGCGCATCCTCGGCGCTTCACCCCATGGCAGGCTGGCGCAGGAATCGGGCACGACCAATCGCTATATCCCCGGCGAGAACCTGCCCGACAAGTCATTCATCGTCGAAGAAGTCGAGGTCCGTAACAGCTTGACCGATGAGCACCGGACGCTGTGCATCGTTACCCAGATGACCCTGAAACGTCCCTCTGATGTGGTGGTGGACAAGCGCGATGAACAACACGCCAGGGTCTGGCTGTCGATCCATTTCAGCGGGGAGTCACGTGTCGACCAGTTGACGGTGGTGCATGGCCCGGGGCAGATCGATATCGATGAAGACGGCAAGCCTTACTACCAGGCCGACGCCGCAAGCCCCGCACATTTCTGCGTGGTTGGCGCCGTCTGGAGGCTCTCCCCCGACTCACCCATCACGCTCGAGGGCTTCATCGTGCTGCCGCTGCCGCTGGGGCAGCACAGTCAAGCCTATCAGGCCCTTGAGCAGGCAGCGCAACGGGCAACGCGCAGGTAGTCAACCGGCGTTCACCTAAACCCATACCTTTCAGCACTCCAGTTGAGCGGGGCCACATCATGCCTACCAATTACCTCTCGGTCATCACGGCCTGGATGAAGCACAACCACAAGCACCTGAACTGGGACCTGACGTTCGCCACGCGTCCCGAGGCCATCAACGACCTGCTCGCGTTGGCACATTGCAGCCAACCGGACAGTGCCCTGGGCGATATCGAAGGTGAGATCGCCATGCCAAATTCCGATGTCACCCACATCCTGACGGGCTACCGCATGGGGCCGCCCGCACTGGTGGATATGCAAGCGAACTACACGTCGCCCAAGGTCTGGCAAAGCCTGGCCTTGGAAGGCGGGAGCCATCTGGTCATGGACAAGACCGAGGGGCTGCTGAGCCTGTCGGTTCACGACCTGCTCGACCCGTTGCCGGTCACTCAGAAACTGCTGCTGAGCACCGATGCCCAGGGCGTGAGCGCCGACCTGCGTGAAGGCACGGATACCGAGCTGGACCTGGGCGGTGGTTTGCCACAGCGGCAGGCCGCCGGGCGATTCTTCAAGGAAGTGCTCAGCGGGTTGGGCAGCGCCCGGCAGGTTTATCCCTTGGTTGACTTCAAGGCGCTGTCTGGCAACCCCTACCTGGCGGTTCGGCACAGTGAAGTACGCACCCACGTCAGCAAAGCCGACGGCAAGTCCGCACTGGTGATATTCGCGGGTATCAACAATGGCTCTGTGGGCAACCTGCCCGCTGAGCAGTCCGATTACCCGTTCCTGCTCCCCGATGATCTTACGCAACCGGTCGACAGCGCACTGTTGCTGACGTCGCGCTTCCTGCACCGTGCAGCTTACGCCACGGGCCTGGCGCAGATGCTCGAGGGCGGCGCGTTCGATGCCCGGTTCGATGAAGACAATAACTTGCAGCGGCTGGATGCCACGGCCGGCCTGTTGGAGGTGTACCCCAGCACTTACGAGAGCGACAAGTATCAGTTTGCCTGCGAGGGTTTCAAAATTGCCGTAAACGCAGGGGCGCCGGCCGGCGATCAGGGGCGGGCTGCCCTGGCGGATTTCCAGCCCTTTCTGAGTGTCACCTTCGAACACGATGAGGTCCGCCAGCACTGGAAGTCCTATTGCACGCTGACGTTCACCTACAAGCCCAAGCCAACGGGTCCTCTGTACAGCCGAACGGCAACGTTCCAGTTCGACCTGCAAACCGTGTTCACCCTGAATGCGCCTGCATCACCTGAGGAAAGCGCTGGCTGTATGTTGCTAGGGCAGGTTTTGTGGCCGTGGCAGGCGGCCGAAGTGACGGAGGTCAGTGGCCTGCCCAGCGACACGCCACCGGCACTGCGAGAGGAGATTTATGCGTTTGTCGCCTTCCTGGTCAAGCAGGCGGTACTTGAAGGGCTGGCCAGGGAGTTGACCGCGATGATCCCGGAACAGGTGATGGCCGGTCTGTCGTTGGTAGACGGCAAGCGCCTTGTACCGTTCGACTTCCAGTTACCCGATGGAATGGCCGTGTTCGCCAGCGGCTATGGCACGGCCGGCATGCGCATCGTCGATCGCCCCGTGACGCTGGCACCCGGGCAGCGGCATACGTTCAGCGTTGAACCGCCGCGTGAAGGGCTGACATGGTCCCTGGAGGCTTTGCCAGGCACTGTCGGTGATCTGGGGCGCATCGACCCCGCCAGCGGTGAATACCGGGCACCGCCTGCGCACGCCATGGCGGGGAAACCCGTGCGGGTCCGGATCATCGCCACCGACCCGGGTACCAACAAGCAGGCCATCAGCATGGCCTCTGTGGCGCCCGCAACATTGACGGTCAATCCACTGATCCGGGTCTGCTACTTCGACGACACACTGACCCTCACGGCGGGTGCGCAGACCGGAGACCTCGACTGGTCTGTGGTCGATGATGGCGAAGAAGGACGGGGCTCGGTCGTCGCTGAGGGCGATGGCAGGCGTTGCACCTATACCGCAGGCAGTAAGGTGGATGCCAACGTGGCCTACGTGCTCGATCAGGTCAAGGTACAGAACCGGGAGACCAGCGAGTCGCGTTCAATCTATGTGCTGGTACGCCAGCGGCGGCCTGAACTGGTGATCGACGTCAAGCAGTTGCCCGATGGCGACCTGCAGTTGACAGGTATGTTCGATGGGGTAGGCCAGCCAGACACTCAGTGGGCATTGCCAATTGCAGGGACTGGCGAGATCGATGAGGCCACTGGCCGCTATTCCCCTGCATCTGCCGACGCCGATGCGCGTTTC
Source organism: Pseudomonas sp. yb_5 (assembly GCF_043103865.1). Classification (NCBI taxonomy): domain Bacteria; kingdom Pseudomonadati; phylum Pseudomonadota; class Gammaproteobacteria; order Pseudomonadales; family Pseudomonadaceae; genus Pseudomonas; species Pseudomonas sp. yb_5. Next base: position 16,058 of record NZ_JBICKE010000039.1, on the reverse strand, counting down.
GCGCTGATTACCGCCAAATGGGCGATTCCAGGTTCTGTCTTCATCCTCGAAGGCCACCTCATTCTACCGCTGCCCCTTTCCTTGCACTTCGACGCTGCACGGCGCGCTGCCAGCCCGACAGGCCTGCGTGTGGCCACATCACCATCCATTGGAGGTTGAGACCATGTCCAATTCACTGGAAGAACTGCTCGAGCTCATGAAAAAGGGCTCAGTAACGCTAGGCTGGGGGGCGGTTGCTGTCTATAGCCGTGACCGGCTCAACCGCTTGCTGGAGCAGCAATACCTGACGCGCTTCAAGGAAAACCGCTACCTCCCGCCTTTCAGTCACACGTTCGAAGGCGTGGGGGTGAAGGAGGCCGTGAGCGTTGAGGCGCTGGAGTTCGGTACGCCCTTGCTGTCGTTCAGCAATGCGTCGACGAGCGATGCCAAAGCAACCCTGACCATGAACATCATCAAAGGTACGGTGAACAACAGTGGCAAGTTGGTCAGCAGCGTCGAGATCACCGAGGCGTCGGGGTACTGGCTGCAGATGGAGGTCGACCTGGAGACCGTGCGCGGTGAGGTTCACCCGTACGGCCTCGTTGCGCTCAACCTTGCCAAGGGGGGGCGGTTCACCAGCAACCTGTTCGACGATAAACCCGACCTCGCTCAGCAACTGATCGACGCACTGCAAGCCTGGATGGGTGAGATGCCTGGCCGTTGCGCCAGGTTCGAGCTGGGCACCGTGGACTTTTCCGGTTATGGCCCGCTGACACCTACAGGCTTCATCCTGCGCACCCAGGCGGCACCTGGTGCGCGAGTACGCGATGCCGTCAACTACGGCGATGGCGCAGTGCTGGTGTTCATCCGCCTGCGCGATAGCCTGCTCGATGGTCAGCCGCCAGGCACAAGCTACCCGTATCTGTTGCCCGACGGCGGTTACTCGGCAACGCTGGTGCTGAACAAGGACATGCTTGGCCATGCCTCCGACGACGGCCTGGAGCTGCTCGCCCGACTGCTGTTCCCTGAGCTCAATGCCTTTGTCAAGAAGGTGGACAGTACGCCGCTGGACCGCGTCATGTTCGGCAATATCGACCCGTTGCGCACGCAGCTGACGGTGAAACCGACCTTGGGCACCGTGGTGACGGCCGGCAAGACGCAGCAGTTCCGGCTGTACGACGGCAAGGATCAGGTAATCACTGCCAGCGCCTGGTCGGTGATCAACCCGCAAAGCCATGATGACGCAGGGCATGGTTCGATCGATGGAAATGGCCTTTTTACGGCCCCGTCACCGGAAGTGATCGGGCAAGAAGTGCAGACATTCATCATCAAAGCTGAATACAAGCAGGGTGAGGAGACTTACCATGCCGCCGCCCGCGCGCTGGTGATCTCCGAGCCAGTGCTGGCGATGCCTGCCTTCGGCGCATATCGCCCGCAAGAGAGTGCGAACGGGATCGACCTGTGGAATGCAGGTAAAGGCAACGTCAGCTTTGAAATGCTCGGGCAGCCGCTGGGCCAGATAGCCAGCCTGGGCAATGGGCGCTCGCGCTTTGTGCCTGATCAGCAAGCCGGCCGGCGGATTCTGGGCGTGCAACGATTGCAGGCCGGTTCAACGGCAAAGGGCTACAACGCGCTTGTCCTGGTGAACAACCAGCCACTGGTTTCGGTTGACCCACCTTTCGTACCCAGGCTCGGCCACGGTGAGGTCACCCAGCTGAGCGAGGTGAACCGTATCATGCCCAACGAAGCGCGGCGTTGGCGGATGCTGGCAGGGCCGGGCAGCGTCTCGCCATCGGGCCATTTCCGGGCTTCTGAGCTTGCTGTTTCGCAACCCAACGTAGTGACCTGTGAAGTGGTGCGCAACGGTGTCGTGTTCGCGGCGGGCTACAGCGTGGTGAAAGAGACCGCGGTCAAAGCCATCAGCGGCTGGGTGGATCTGCAGCGCTTTGCCCTCACGGTCGGCAAGAGCCCTGACGGTGTGATCGGCACTGTGGGTTCCAATGGTTACCAACAACTGGAACTCGAGGTCACCGTCGAAACCATGCAGGCGAATGGCCAGGACTACAAACTGAGTCTGGACGAGATAGCCTCCATCGCGCTGTTCGACAGGTCGGGGATGAAGATTCCTTTTCTGTGCGGGGATGGGATTGACTCGGGCTCTGGCAATGTCTGGCGCACAAACCTGAAGCCGAACGATTTCATCCGCGCCAATGAAAGTCTCATGGCGACTGAAGGGCAGGGGCCGCAGCCCGCAGCGCCACGAGGTGCGGAGGACCGAACCATCCGCCTGCAGATGTTCTTGCACCGCCGCGGAGCCTCTACGTCGGAAGTTTTTTACGCCGGTTTCCAGGCAAGGACCGGGCGATGGTTCTACTCGAACGACACCCGTCATCAGAATGCCGAGATCGAGGTCAAGGTACACACGCCGGACGCCTACAAATCCACAGACTACACATTTACCCGCACACGGGCGGCGGGTGGCGGTGGTAATTCGGGCTCGACAGAACCGGAGCACGAAGATTTCGACCTGCACCCGGAAACCGACGATTACTGGATGTTGAGCTACAACCACGGGACCTTCTATACCGCCGAATTCGTCAAGGCCAAGGAAAGTGATAACGACAGGGATGTGAATACCTCGATGGTGCGCTGGGAAAGTTCTTTTCCAGAAGAGTACTACCGCAGTTATACCGGGTATGTTTTTCAGGGCTACAACGAGCCGCTGCCGAAGTTTGTTTCCTTTGATCCCGATTCGAAGCCTTTGATCGATGGTGTCGAACGTGAAGTCAGCTCGGTGTACCAGCCCGGTCTTTTGGCAATTGTCAATTTCCGTCGGCGGGATCTGCCCCGTTATGTTGCAGCCCCTCATAAGGCTCTCTTTGAGAAGCTGAGTAAACCGTTATATGTTCAGTTGCGCGACGCTCACGCGAATTTGCATATTGTCCAGATCGATTACCTGCCCGCTGACACCATTGGTGATCGTAATATTCTTGTCCACACGGTCCCCTTGCGACCGACGGGCAGACAAACTTCAATTGCCCGGCTTAGTAATTACCAAGAAGGAGAACACGTATGAAACGTTATCGCATGGCAGCCGTTGTAATCGGTATGTTTTTCGGCTTCCACAGTGTGGGCCAGGCAGCGACCGGGCCAGTTCGTCCAGGTACGATTCAGCTCGCCGAGAATATGGACCCTTCAGGGCTACCCAGTGGCAAGCAATGTACGGTCTCGGGGAAACCGGGTGAATTCACAGACTTCGAAATGTCGAACACCACCTGTAAAAATGATTCGATTTCCTACTTCAAATTCAACAATGTACCCTCAACGACATTGGTGACGTTTAACTCCGAAGGAGACTGCAACAAGACGGATGACTGGAGGTTTGTCGTTAAAACAACAAAACAACCGACTACTACGGGTTGGATGAGTATCGAAGAGCTCAATGCGCATGGTGTAGGTGACCCGGTGACGGCGGGATTGGAGCTGGCTAAGCATGAATATGATCATGGCAATATCAAAGGCAAACTATCTTGTGTGCGCATTTTGGTGCCGCTGAGCGAAGTCCCGTAATCATCAATAGTCTTGATTGTTTGATGGAGCTAACTAATGACCACATCCACTTCAGTGCATTCCAATGCCTTTAATTTTTCTTCCTATATAGAAAGCGGCGTTGATCCTCGCACCGGGCAATACACTGTGTCGATCAGGCTGCCCGAATTGCAAGGCAATGATTTGCAAGGCCCAGGTTTCGAACTGGCGTTGTTCTACAGCCCTTTGAATGGCGAGGATTCTGGATTCGGCAAGGGCTGGAACCTGCAACTGACACAAGTACGCAAGCACATCGTGACATTGAGCAGTGGTGAAGCGTACAGGATTACCGGTAAGTCATCGGTTACCGGGCGACTGGAAATGAAAGAACAGAAGCTGCGGCAGTTCGATCTGTATGAGGATCCCCCTGGGCCCGGTGGGGCCGCACGTTTTCGCGTGGAGCACCGCTCAGGGTTGGTCGAGGTGCTGCAAGTGATGGGCTCGGGAGAGGGCGAAGTCGCTTTGCCCGTGGAGCTGCATTCACCGCTGGGGCACATGTTGCACCTGAGTTACCTACCCTTCGGCAAGGGTCACATGCGTTTGAGCGAGGTCCAGGATGAAAGTGACGTGCTGCTGAGGCTGCAACGCAGCGACAACAGCCGTGTCGAACTGCTTTGCTACCCTTCCGGTGGTGATGATGGTGGCCCGCTGGCCCGGTATGCGATGACGTTGCGCGAAAGCGACAACCGGGTCAGTGAGATCATCCTGCCCACGGCCAATCAGGCCCGCTGGCGCTTCACTTATGAGGACGTGTTGGGGTACTTGTGCGTACGTGAGTGCACAACACCCTATGGTGGGGTGGAGCGCGTGTTCTACGAGGACGCCGGGCATGAGTTCCCACGCAGCGCAGCACGGGACAATCTGCCTCGGGTTACCCGCCATGAAACCGATCCACGCTTTGGTCAGGCGGCGAAAGTGGTGCGGTATGAGTACCCCGGCACGCACAACTTCATCGGCGGTGGCAGCACCATCCCGTGGTCTGATGAGGGCCTGGACAATCTCTATGAGGTGTCGGAGGACTATACCTACAAGTCGATTCAGATACAGGAAGTGCGCAGGCAGCCGGTGCGTACGATCACGCGTACATTCAACCGCTTCCATTTGCTCACCGAGCAAGCCACCGCTCAGGGTGACAAGCTGTTGCAAGCCTTGACCCGTTACGCTGACAAGGCTGGCAAGTTCGAGAGCCAGGAGCCTTATTTCCAGCTGCCCCATGACGAAACCCAGCGTTGGTCGCTGATCAGCAACCCGTCCCGGCAGCGAGAAGAGAAGCGAGTCACCCGCTATGATAGCCACGGCAACGTGTTGACTCGCCTGTTGCCGAATCAGGTACTGGAAACCAATGTCTGGTACTCGGCCGAGGAGGAGGGGGATGAGCACGGTTTCGTGCGCAACCTGAAGACCCGGACCGTGCAACCCGCAGCGACAGGGCACGGGGCGGCCGCCACCTTGACCCAGGCGTTCCAGTACCGGGCGCTGACCCCGTTGGGTAGCTACCTGAAGCAGCCCTGGCGCTTGTTGGAAAGCGAGACCCTGAGCGAATCAGGTAGCACGCCTGGTACGTTCCTGGAAAAAATCAGCAAGCTTTACCAGGAGGAATCGGCCGAGCGCTTCAGCTATGGGCGAGTCAGGCAGCAAACCGTCAGTTACCCCGGTGTCGATGGGGGCAGCCCGTTCGATACCCTGACCCATTATGGCTACTCCCTGCCGGACGATGAGCGTGCACTGCAGACGTTGGAAAAGCTGGTGGGCGTTGACGGTGAGTCCAAGACCATCACCTTGCGACATTCCCTGGAAACGGGCGAGCCGCTGCTCAACCTGGACGACAACGGTGTCGAAATCCGATACTACTACGACGCTTTGCGTCGGGTAACACGCGAGGTCGTGGCGCCAGGCAAGCCTTTCGAAGCGGAACGCAATTACAAGTACTTCCTCTGCGCATACGACAACGAGCAGGCCCAGCAATGGGCCTATGACGTGAAGCAAGTCGAGACGCACACGCTGCTCGACGGGCTCAGCCGTCCCATCTTCGAAGAGCGCGCAGACAAGGACAGCGCAACGTATGCTGGTGCTTTGCGGCCTATCTACCGCGCTCGTCACGACGAACTGGACCAGCTGGTCGAGGAAACCGAAATCGACTGGCTGGGTGATGGTTTGCTGGAATTGACCAGCCACATCAGTTACGACGACTGGGGCCAGAGGTACGCTGTCCTGAATCCGGATGGCACGACTCAAGTCGAGGAAATCGACCAGGTGGCGAGCAAGGACGGTCCGGTGCATCGCGCCTGGCGTGAGGTGGAGCACTCACGGGTCAGCGGCATCAACGAGACGTGGTACAACCTGTTCGAGAAGCCGGTGCGGATCGAGCGATTTGCCCTGGATGGAAGCACCAGTATCAGCTTGCAGGTCAATGACTACGATGGGCTTGGCCGGCTGAGCAGGGAAGCTCAAGGAAGCGGTACAGGCCAGCGTGTGGTTGAGTATCGTTACGACGCGTTCGACCGTGTCCGCGAGGAACGCCTGGCAGATCGAGTCAACACGGTCTATCGCACCTATGCCGGGCACAGTCGCAATGACCTGCCGGTCAGCATCAAGGTGGGTAACACCGAAAACGCCGCCGTGTTGTTGGGCGAACAGGTGTTCGATGGCCTTGAGCGGCGAACCGTGGCCAAGACCGGAGGGCGAGAGCAGAAATTCGAATATGACCCAGGTGAGCGGCAACCGCATTGGGTGCAGGCGCCGGATGGTACCCGGATCGAGTACCAGTACCGGCCAGCGTTGGGTGAAGAGCCCGTCCTTCGGGTCCTCTCCGGCAAGGAAGCGAAATACGAGTATGACCTGAAAAATGCCAGGCTTACCCATTGCGAAGAGCCTGGGGATGACGAGAATTCCGGTTACACATTGGACCGTAGCCATTTCCTGAGCAACGGCGAGGTCAAGCGCGAGTCGCGTACGGTGGATGGTGAAGTGTTCAGCATGGCCTACGACTACAGTTTTCGCAGTCGCTTGCGTGCCTATGTGGATGTGCTGGGGCAGACACAGCTCTACGATTTCGACGATGTCGGGCGCCTGGAAAAAACCACGCTGCACGCGCCTGAGCCCAAAAGGTCTCGCTACCGGCTGCAGCGTGCGCCTTCCGGGCAACTGCTGCTGGAGTCGACGTTCGGGTATGACCGCCAAGGACGCATGGCGTCCATTACCACCACCGATGCCAGCACCGGGAGTGCTTTGGCAATTCTGCTCGAGTACGATGAATTCGACAGGGAGATCCTGCGGACCTTCGATTTTGGTGACACCGTGCAAACGTTGGCACAGGACTATGATGAGTTCGATTGTTTGAAGTCCCGCATTCTGAAAGAGCGCCCGAAGGGCAGCGACGAAAGCCAGGCCACGCTGTTGCGGCATGAGACTTACCAGTACGATCGGCGCGGGCGGCTGCAGATATACACCTGTGATGGCCCTGAAGCGCCCGTGGACCCCTCCGGTCAAACCATTGCCAGGCAGATATTCGGCTTCGATGGCCTGGACAACATCCTCTCGGTGATCACCTACCGCCCGGACGGGTCGTTCCAGCGGACCTTGTACGAATTCAAGAATAGCGATCCGGCACAAATGAGCCGGATCATTCCGCCTGATGCGCTACTGGGGAGCTATGACGTCGATCACGACCTGGAGGAGTTGTTCAAGATCGTCAAATACGATCCGCAGCTGGCTATCGATTTGTGTTACGACGACAATGGCAACCTGATCAGTGATGAGCAGGGTCGGGTACTGACGTATGACGGGCTCAACCGTTTGCTCAGGGTCGAGACCCCGGACGGTGAACGCTGTCGCTACAACTATGACCCAGAGAACATTCTGTCCGGCACGGCCCCTGGCTAAGGGCACCGGGGGGGGCGACGAGGCCGGTATAGGGACCGGCCTCGTCGCATTCAGCGGTAGCGAATGGTGAAGTTCAAGGCGCCCTTGGCCAAGCCCGGGCGCAGGTTGCTGTTGGGTTCTGTCTGGTAGAAGCGAGCCTGAAAATTCAAAGGCACGTTATCGCTCGTCAGGGGTACCAGGTCGATCTCTTTGTTCAGGGGCATCGATACCCCGTTGTACAGCATCTGAATACCTATGCCACGGGCTGCGGAGTCGTCGGTCAGGCTGAACACGTTTTCATCCGCAGGGCCAATCGGTCGAGAACCATTGATGCCATCGAGTTCGATGGTAGCGAGGGTCTCGTTACCCGGGTCAGGGTCCACCTGGCAGTTGCTCAAGCGGACCTGGAATGCTGCAGGAGGCGTGGTGAAGCCTGGGCCGGTGAAGTCGTTGACGCTCCATTCGCCAAGGTCCACCGGGTTGGCACTGACGTCTGCTGAAGCATCGCACTGGGTCTGGATGACCATTGCCCTGAGGGTGTATTCCAGAACTTTGCCAAAGCCTCCCCAGTCCAGATGGCCGGTCACCAGTACGCCATCCAGCTGATGCTCGCCGGGCGGCAGATCGCCGGTCTTGACCAGCGTGATCCTGTGCCTGAACGTGGCTAGCGTGGCCGGGCCCAACAGGGTCTGCTCGTAATAGGCCGTGAACGGCACCCTGGGTGGCCTGCTGTCGGGGATGAACTGGTCGGTGCCACCGAGAAAGGGGTGCAGCAACTCTACGATCGCTCCGATGCCTGGAATGTTGGTCCTGAGGACGGGGGCGTCGAGCAAGCGCCCATCAACCGCAGGCAGCGGAGGATGTACCCCGCGGGCGGCCTGGAAGTTGAAATTTATCCGCTCGCCGTAGGTCCGGCACAGGAGGGCAAGGTTGTTCTGGTCGAGAGTGGCTTCGAACAGCTCTGGGGTGCCGATCGTTGTGCCGATCCGCGCATCGCGTGGCACATAAAGGGTGTTCAGGTCGCGGACATGGACCTTGAGGTTTGCGCTGATCAGCGGTTCGAACTCGCAGCGGGTCTGGTCTACCGGCATGGCCATGGCGTTTGCAGCCGGCCATGCCAAGGTGGCGAGCAGCGCCTGGAGAAGGGTCTTGTTGATGCTTTTCATGGGGGTCCTGAAAGGCGCGGTACGGCCGTGGGTAAGGCTGCACCGCGTGAAGGTTGCTAGATACAGGTCAGGGTTTGCTGGCGATAGCCGTCGACGACGGGAGCGTCCAGTCCATCGAGATGCACTCGGCAGCCGGCGTTGGGCTGGTCGCCCCAACTCACCTGCAGCGGTTGCTCCTGGCTGGGGTTGGTGAGCATTACCAGGCCCGCCTGCCCGACCATGCCGAGTTGGGTACCGTTCTCGGCCAGCACCTGGGCCCCAAAGGGCAGCGGTTGACCCTGGGTATCGTGCAGGGTCAGTACAAGGCGTGAAACGCGGCGTGCCTCGAAGCGGTGCTTTACCACTGCACCCTGGCGAGGCACTACCTGGGCGATGCCGTTGTCGATTTCCACATCAGGATCGAGACGGTCGGTTTCCAGGACCACCGAATTGGTCCGGTACGGTTGCAGGTAGGGCAAAAGTGCATAGCCGCGTGAATTGGTGCGCGTACCTGTTGCATTTTGCAGGCCCACATTGGCCACGCCAGGGACTTCGATCAAGGCCGCGGTATCTCCCAGATATCGGCCGAACTCCAGCCCGTCAGCATGCAGCAGCACCGCACCACTGGCATTCAATGACAGGCTGCGGTAGTTGTGGGCTTCGGTATAGCCAGCACTCACGCTGGCATAGGGCGCCTGATGGCCGAGTGACAGTGCCGCTGTCTTGCGGGCGTGTTCGTCACGGCTCAGGCTGGTGCTGTAGCTCAGCGCGCTGTCACTGCCGCTGAGCGTGGCGCGCTGGCTGTAGCCGTTGGCGTTGTGCTGCAGGTCGAAGGTCGCATTGGCGCGGTGACCGAAATGCAAGGGTACCGTCACGCTCAGGCCGAACTGACGATCACTGCCGTAACGGTCGGTCAACGATTGTGAGGCGAACAGGTTGTAGCCTACACCCCGATGCTGGGTGTTGAAGTTGAACTGGTATTGCCGTTGGGTGGCATTGCTGCGCCAGTAGTCCTGTTGCGACAGCGTCAGGGTCAGCGAGCTGGTCCTGCCCAGGCTCTGGTGGACCGAGGCCTCCAGGCGGCTGCGGCGACTGCCGCTGAACGTAGTGTCTTGGCTGCGCTGGCGCACCACTTCATCGAAGTCACGGTAGCCTTGGGTCGAATAGCGATATCCGGCAAAGCGCAGGTTGGTTTGGGTGGTGAAGGCCTTGGCATACTTCAGGGCGTAACTGGAGCCTTGCACCTCGCGCTCATGGGCATTGTCGATTGCGCTGGACGCCTGCGTTACATCGAAGGCCACTGCACCCAGGTGGCCCAGGTCCTTGCTAAACCCCAGGTTGCCCGCGCGGTAGAATTCGCTGGCCATCAAGCCGCCGTAAACGGTGGTGTCCCAGTAGGAGCCTACGGCCAGCGTGCCTTGCCAGAGCAGAGGGGTCTCGAGGTCGCTGGAGGGGTTGTAGCGCCCGACCGTGGCACTGTAACGCCATACGCCTGGGCGCAGCAGATTGCTCATGGTCGAGTACGGCTGGATGAAGCGGCGGACCTGGCCATCGGCCTCGGTCACGACCACTTCCAGCTCGCCGCTGCCTGCGGTACTCAGGTCGTCGATGGCGTAGGGGCCGGCGCTGACGTACGTCGAGTAGATTGGATAACCATGCTGCCAGATCTCGACTTTTGCCCGGCTCTGGGCCACGCCGCGAATGATCGGGGCATAGCCGCGCTGGTTGTCGGCCAGCATGCCCATGTCCGAGGCCACGCGCACGCCTGATATTGGCACCGAACGGAACACTTCCCTGTCCGTGAAGGTTTCGCCAATCGTCAGATTGGCGAGGGTACCCGGTATATCGCGCTGTGCGTAGGTCTGTGCCCGGGTCCATTCCGTTTTGCCCTGGCTGCCCTGGCGCCAGGACTGGGTACTGCGCAGGCGCCATTCGCCCAGGTTGATACCACTGTTCAGGTACAGGTCGTTGCTGGTGTAACGGCCAGAGGAGCGATTGCGGCCGTTCAGGGTGGAGGCCTGATAGTTGATGAAAGCGGCATTGATACCACTGTCCCAGCGGGAAGGGTCGACCTGGTTGGCGGTGTTCCGGCGCATGGCGATCTGCGGAATCGAGATGGCCAGGTGCAGATCCGTAGGGGTGAAGACGATTTGTGCACCAGGAACGACAGTCAGCAAGTCCAGGCAGGCACTCGCCTGATCCTCTGGATTGGCCAGAGCGTCCAGGCGCATTCCCCATTCGCCAAGCAGCCTGGCTGGCAGGCATGGCTGCAGCTCACCATCCGGGCCTGGCTGGAAGTCCAGCTCATGCTGGCCGGCAGGTTCAAGATTGACCTGTACCTCTACCCGGTAGCGGCCAGGCGCGAGCCCCTGATCGCTGGTCAACATGCTCAGCGACCAGGCACTCGCTGCTTGCGGTTGGCCAGGCACTTGGCGCAGGAAGCCGCTCTGGAACCCGGAGTCTGCCTGGGAGTAGGGCGCTGAGAGCAAGGTGGAGCTACCCAGCAGGCACAGCAATGCGCTGCGCTGGCGGCGCATAATGCGCCAGCGTAGTGGGGGGAGGACCATGATGACGATTCCTGTTTGCGTGCGAGGCAGGCCCTAGTTGGCCGGTTGAATAGGCGCGCTCAGCGGTTCGGTGAAGCCACCGTAGTCATTGACGATGGAAAAACGGGCCTGCAGGCTTGAGGCGCGAGTGATGCCGGTCAGCGGGTAGGCTTTTTCGCCAAAGGGTTCCAGCATGGCGGTGTTTTTCAAGGTGGTTTGCTGGCCTTGGCCATTCACCTCCAGGCGGTTGAAGGTGATGTGGAAAGGCGATGGGTTCTTGACCACCAACTGCTCCACCCCGTTACGTACGCTCAAGGAAAATGTCAGCGAGTTCAGGTGATCGGTCGGCGTACCCTTGAGTGTGTGCGGCCGATAGAACAGTTTGATGCGTGTGCGCAAGGCGATGTTGAGTTGATTGCCCGTGTCGCTGCTGACTTGCGGAATCTCCTGCACGTTGAAGAAGAACAGCGACTCGCGGTCGTGCGGCAGTGTATTGGGCAGTCCAATTATCTTTAGAAGTTGTTCACTGTTCGGGTTGATCTTGAACAGCGGTGGGGACGTTGCAAAGGGGACGCTGGTCGTATTGTCGTCGGCGTCCGTATTTATCCAGGCCTGCACGGCATAGATGCTTTTCGATGGATTTCGAACAACGACGGATGTACTGCGTTTGTCGCCGTTGAAAACGAGGCGCGTGTTGTTTAATGTCAAGGCGGCATGACTGCTTACCGAGAGGGTAAGCATCAATAAGGTCAGGCAGGCACAAGCAACGACGCGGGCGGGTATCGTGAATGTTGACGGATTGGTCATCGGGTAACTCGCTGCATCCAGACGCACAACTACGCCTGGATGGTTTAACCGTGCAAGGACTGCACAGAATTTATGCGTAATTATTGATAGTCGACGGTGTAACGAACCTGGGCGGATGCAAGGCCGTGCGTCACGGTGCTGGCAGTGGAACGGTAGTAGGCGTCGAACCGGAGGTCGGTTGGGCCTGTCGCGTTGAGTGGGTAATCAACCGAGGTTCCACCAGGTTTGATCGAGGCCTTGGAACTGTCCCTGATGACAATCGAGATGTTTTCTGCCGTGCCGGCACTGGTACCAATGCTGAAATAGTCGCCGCTGGCATCAGCGGCACCGTCAAACTTCACGAAGGCATTGTCTTCGCTGATGCCACAGACTGTTTTGTCGGGTACGCGGATGTTAAAAGATGCGCCACGGACTTCAACGTTGGCAGCGGGGAATCGCCCCATGGGAATTTCGCCCATGGCGACGCGGTCACTGACATTGCCGTCACCGGGATTGACGATCTCGATAGGGCACGTTTCGGGCGTGATGCGGCCTTCAAAGAATATCGAGCCGGAAGCGAATGCAGCATTGCTTGCCAGGCCAGTAAGCAGGCCGAGGGATAGTACTAAGGACTTCTTCATGACATAACCTGATTGGGTAAATGGGTCAAGTTTCAGTGCGGGGGTGGGCTGGGTCTTTCCAGTTTTCCGTTTTCGCCCCGGCGCTGATTCTATTTGTCATGAGATTTATCGGGCTGTAGGAATAAGCCGGACAACTTTGCGATCTTTCGCTTTGTTACAAGATCTTGAGGTGTAGGCTTCCACAGGTGCCCTGGCGTTACCAGGGCACGTGAAATCAGGTTAATGGGTACTGCTTGGACCACTCTGGCTCAGCAGTTGCTTTTCCAGGTTCCAGTCGAATGGCTCTGCGTTCAACTCGGCCTCGTGGCGACGCTCTTCAAGCTGCTGATAAAGCGCCAGCTCCTCGTCTGGCATGAAGTGCAGGCAATCGCCAGCGAAAAACCACAGCAAGTCACGCGGCACCAGATGAGCGATCTGCGGGTAACGCTGGATCACCTGACACATCAGGTCCTGGCCCAGGTACTGGCTCTCAAGCGGATCCTGCGGCAATAGCGTCAGCAGTTCGTCGAAGCGTTCGAGGAACAGGGCGTGGCTTTCTTCTGGCACCTGTTCTGCTTCACCCAGCGCCACCAGAATGGTACGCAGGTGCTGGAGCAGTTGCAGGTGATATTCCAGGTAGGGGTTGGCCATGGAATGGGTCCTCGGTATGGCTGAAACGGGGGGCGGAGTATACGCCGCCCCCCCTTTCTCGCGAAGGGTCAGCGCACCTTGCCCGGTTCGGCGAGCAACTGCGCCTTGTCGAAGGCATCGACATCGATCACCTTGCGTCGAGCCTGTTCGGCTTCGTGCAGCCGCTGGCCCTCGCCGGGTTGCAGCACGCCTGCCTCGACGGCGGCGTCGATACCGGACTGGCCGGGGGCAGGCTGGACTTTGCCTTCCTTGACGGCTTGGTACAGGGCCTTGCTCAACTGTGCCGTGTCTTCGAGCAGGTCACTGGCCCGTTGCAGATCCGCGACCGGGTCGTGTTGTGCCTGCGGGCGGTAGCAGCCGGCCAGCAGTTCCTCCAGTGCCGGATCGCCCTTGCGCCGGCCGATCAGCTCGGCCACCTCGGCATCCAGTTCATCACCGGGGCCTTTATGGCGGCGGCCGAAGGGGAATACCAGCACCCGCAGCGCGCAGCCGACGAAGCGGTTGGGGAAATTGTCGAGCAGGCGGTCCAGCGCACGCTCCGTCTGGGCCAGGCTTTCTTCCATGGCCCAGCGCAGCAGCGGCTGCAGGTATTCGGGCGAGCCTTGATCGTGATAGCGCTTCAGGGCGGCGCTGGCGAGGTACAGATAGCTCAGCACATCACCAAGCCGGGCGCTGAGGCGCTCGCGACGCTTGAGCGCCCCACCCAGCAGCATCATCGAAAGGTCGGCCATCATGGCAAACGCCGCCGCCTGGCGGTTCAAGGCGCGGAAGTAGCCTTGGCTCAGGGCATCGCCCGGCACCCGCTCAAAGCGACCCAGCCCCAGGCCGTAGACCAGGGTGCTGGCCGCATTGCCGGCGGCGAACAGGATGTGTTTCATCAGCAGGTCATCGAATTCCTTGAGTGCCTGATCGCGGTCTTCACGCCCGGCCAATGCCATTTCCTTGAGCACGAACGGATGGCAGCGAATGGCGCCCTGGCCGAAGATCATCAGGTTGCGCGAAAGGATGTTGGCGCCCTCGACCGTGATGAAGATCGGCGCACCTTGCCAGTTGCGGCCCAGGTAGTTGTTCGGGCCCATGATGATGCCCTTGCCACCGTGCACGTCCATGGCGTGCTGGATGCATTCGCGGCCACGCTCGGTCAGGTGGTACTTGAGGATCGCCGACAGCACCGAGGGCTTTTCGCCCAGGTCCACCGCCTTGGCGGTCAGCAGGCGGGCACTGTCCATCAGCCAGGCGTTGCCGCCAATGCGTGCCAGTGATTCCTGGATGCCCTCGAAGGCCGCCAGTGGCACGTTGAACTGCTCACGGATATTGGCGTACTGGCCGGTGACCAGGCTGGTGTACTTGGCAGCCCCTGTACCCACGGCAGGCAGTGAGATGGAGCGGCCCACCGACAGGCAGTTCATCAGCATCATCCAGCCCTTGCCGAGCATGGCCTGGCCACCGATCAGAAAGTCCAGCGGTACGAACACGTCTTTGCCGCTGTTGGGGCCGTTCATGAAGGCGGCGCCCAGCGGCAGGTGGCGTTTGCCGATTTCGACGCCGGGCGTGTCGGTGGGGATCAGGGCCAGGCTGATGCCGAGCTCCTCCTGTTCGCCCAACAGATGGTCGGGGTCGTAGGCTTTGAAGGCCAGGCCCAGCAGGGTGGCGACCGGGCCGAGGGTGATGTAGCGCTTTTCCCAGTTCAGGCGCAGGCCGATGACTTCCTCGCCTTGCCACTGGCCTTTGCAGATGATGCCGGTGTCGGGCATGGCGCCAGCGTCGGAACCGGCCAGCGGGCCGGTAAGGGCGAAGCAGGGGATGTCCTCGCCACGGGCCAGGCGCGGCAGGTAGTGGTTGCGTTGTTCGTCGGTGCCGTAGTGCAGCAGCAGTTCGGCAGGGCCGAGTGAGTTAGGCACCATCACGGTGGAGGCCAGGTCGCCGCTGCGGGTGGCCAGTTTCATCGCCACCTGGGAGTGGGCGTAGGCGGAGAAGCCCTTGCCGCCGTATTCCTTGGGGATGATCAGGGCGAAAAAGCCATGTTGCTTGATATGTGCCCAGGCTTCGGGCGGCAGGTCCAGATCCTGACCGATCTGCCAGTCGCTGACCATGGCGCACAGTGCTTCGGTCGGGCCATCGATGAAGGCCTGCTCTTCTTCAGTCAGCTTCGGTGCCGGGTAGGCCAGCAAGGTGCGCCAGTCGGGGCGGCCACTGAACAGTTCGCCGTCCCACCACACGGTGCCGGCGTCGATGGCTTCGCGCTCAGTCTGCGACATGGGCGGCAGGGTACGCTGGAACCAGCGGAATACCGGGGCGGTAAACACTTTGCGCCGCCACTGCGGGAGCGCGACCAGGGCGATCTTCAGGGCCAGCACCACCCAGATCAGCGCCAGCAGCCAGCCGGGTGCACTGCTGAAAATGCCCATCAACAGCACATAGGCCGCCACGATGCCGAGAATCTGCAAGGGCGCCAGGCGCCGGTGCGTGAGGTACGCCGCGCCGATCACCAGCACCACCAACCACAACAGCAACATAATCGGTCCTCCTTGGAACCAAGGGCTTGAGCCATTCCAGACAGCTTAGACGCAATGCTGTGAACAGCATGCTCAGAACAGTGACAGGGTGTGGCGGTGGGAGTTTCAGTTCATTTGTTCGCCTGTACCGTTCCATTCTCCCCTACAACGGTATGTGGCGAGCCCCCGATCGATGTAGGAGCGGGCTTGCCCGCGAATGCGATGGTGCTGCGACGCTGAATGATCTGGGACATTGGCCGGCAGGTCCGGCCCTTTCGCGGGTGAACCCGCTCCTACGACGGTACGTGGCGAGCCCCCGATCGATGTAGGAGCGGGCTTGCCCGCGAATGCGATGGTGCTGCGACGCTGAATGATCTGGGATATTGG
>NZ_JBICKE010000038.1:0-21762 GCF_043103865.1 Pseudomonas sp. yb_5 | reverse complement strand
TGAACCCGCTCCTACAGAGCCTCGATAAATCAGTTGCTTATGTTGCTTTTAGCTTGCAATCCCGGGCTCGAACGGGATGCTCTGCACCACTTCCAGCTCATACCCCGCCAGACCCGCGTATTTAAGCGGAGGCCCCAGGTGACGCAGCTTGCCCACGCCAAGGTCCTGCAGAATCTGCGCCCCGGTGCCCACTTCGGAATACACCTTGGACTGGCCACGTTGATAGGGCCGCACAGGGTGGGTCAGTTGTGGTACGCGCTCCAGCAGGGCCTGGGAGGATTCGTGGTTGGCCAGGATCACCACCACGCCAGCACCTTCATCGGCCACCCTCTGCAGCGCCGCCCACAACGTCCAGTTGGCGGGGCCTGCGTATTCGGCACCCACCAGGTCGCGCAGCGGGTCAATCACATGCACCCGCACCAGGGTCGGTTGTTCGCGGCGAATGTCGCCCATGACCATGGCCATATGCACGCCACCTTCGATGCGGTCTTCATAGGTGACCAGGCGGAAGGTGCCATGCACAGTCGGTAGCTCGCGCTCGCCGATGCGCTTGATGGTCTGCTCGGTGCTCAGACGGTAGTGGATCAGGTCGGCGATGGTGCCGATCTTGATGCCATGCCGGGTGGCGAACACTTCCAGGTCGGGGCGGCGGGCCATGGTGCCGTCGTCGTTCAGCACTTCAACGATGACCGAGGCCGGGCTGAAGCCGGCCAGGCGCGCCAGGTCGCAGCCGGCTTCGGTGTGGCCGGCGCGCGTCAGCACGCCGCCTTCGCGGGCGCGCAGGGGGAAGATGTGGCCAGGTTGCACCAGGTCTTCGGGGCGGGCGTTGGGGGCCATGGCGGCTGCCACGGTGCGTGCCCGGTCAGCGGCGGAAATGCCGGTGGTGACTCCGGTGGCCGCCTCTATCGACACGGTGAACGCGGTGCTGAACACGCTACCGTTGGCCGGAACCATCTGCTCCAGGCCCAGGCGCTGGCAGTGATCGTCGGTCAAGGTCAGGCAGATCAGCCCGCGCGCCTCGCGGGCCATGAAGTTGATGGCCTGGGCGTCGCAACGCTCGGCGGCGATCAGCAGGTCGCCTTCGTTTTCCCGGTCCTCGTCATCCACCAGCAGGACCATCTTGCCTTGCCGGTAGTCCTCGAGAAGTTCCTCGATGGTGTTGAAAGCCATGGTGCACGCTCACTGTGGTGGGGTGAATTTTATGGTATACCATCATACACAAATATCGCCGTAACAGGAGAGCAGCACATGAAGGCCTACTGGATCGCCCATGTGGACGTGACCGACCCCGAGCAATACCAGCAGTACACCCAGCGCGCCCCGGCTGCCTTCAAGGCATTCGGTGGCCGCTTCCTGGCCCGTGGCGGGCGCAGCGAAGCGATGGAAGGGAGGGTTACGCCTCAGCGTAGCGTGGTGATCGAGTTCGATTCGTACGAGCAGGCCGTCGCCTGTTACCGCTCCGCGCTGTACCAAGAGGCATGCAGCCATCGCCAAGGGGTGGCGAAGGCTGAGGTGATCATTGTGGAAGGGTTTGAGCCCTGAGCAGGATTTGCCGGTCCTTTCGCGGGCAAACCCGCTCCTACACAGGCCACCACAGAATTTGACGGTTGTGGTGGCTGTGTAGGAGCGGGTTTACCCGCGAAAGGGCCGGACCTGCCGCACCGATGGCAGATTCATTGAAGCCTGCGGGCCGTTTCCGCAAATAGAAGCAAAAGACCCGCCCAGGCGGGTCTTTTGCTCATCGCCTCACTGCAGATGCACTTTAAGTTCGTTGCCCGCCTGCCGCAGCGCCGCCTTTACTGCCGGCACTTGGCTCAACGGGTTGAGCAGCCCATAGTCATGAATCATTCCGTTGTAGCGCACCGAGGTTACTGTCACGCCCGCCGCATTCAACTTGCGGGCATACGCCTCACCTTCATCCCGAAGCACATCGAACTCAGCCGTTTGCACCAGGGCCGGTGGCAAGCCCTTCAGCTGTTCGGCGGACGCCCGCAGCGGCGAGGCGTAAATCTGCGCCCGCGCCTTTGCATCAACGGTGTAGTTGTTCCAGAACCACTTCATCATCCCGGAGGTCAGGAAGTGTCCTTCGGCAAACTGCTTGTACGACGCTGTCTCGAAGCTGGCATCGGTCACCGGCCACAGCAGCAACTGGAAGCGCAGGGCAGGGGTACCGGCCTCTTTGGCCTTGAGTGCAACCACCGCCGCCATGTTGCCGCCAACGCTGTTGCCGGCTACAGCCAGGCGCTTGCCATCCACGCCGATCTCCTTGCCATGCTCGGCCACCCAGCGGGTCGCGGCGTAGGCCTGGTTGATCGCCGTCGGGTAATGCGCTTCCGGTGACGGCGTGTAGTCCACATAGACCGCCACCGCGCCCGAGCCGACCACCAGGTCGCGGATCAGTCGCTGGTGGGTCGGGAAGTCGCCCAGCACCCAGCCGCCGCCGTGGAAGAACATGAACACCGGCAGATCACCTTTCACATTGGTCGGGCGTACCACTTGCAGCTTGATCGAATGGCCATTGGCCTGAATGGTGCGTTCCTTCACTTCGATCCCCAAGAGGTCGACCTTGACCGAGGCCTGGGCGCCGGTCAGTACCGCGCGGGCATCGTTCGGGGTGAGCTGTTCCAGCGGTTTGCCGCCCCCTTTCTCCAGGGCTTCGAGGAAAGCCTGGGTGTGTTGTTCCACACCTGGGCTGCCGGCGGCGAAGGCACTGGAAACGGACAGGGCCAGAAGGGAGGTGGTGAGGACTTTGTGGACAATGTTCATGAGCGAATCCTTTTCTGTGCAAGTGTTGGAAGTGGGCGTCTTGCCTGGCCTGTGGGGCCATCGCTGCGACTTGTGCGTAGATTAGGCAGATGCGCTTGTGGGAAAAAGCCGCTATAAAGTGTTTGACTGTCACCAAGAGCGAGACAATGAACCCTTACGAAGACATGCGGATCTTTGCCCAGGTGATGGAGGCCGGCAGTTTCACCGCTGCCGCCGACCGTCTGGGCATGTCCAAGCAATCGGTCAGCCGGCGCCTGATGCAGCTTGAAGAGCGCCTGGGCGTGCGCCTGCTCAACCGCTCCACCCGGCGCCTTGATGCCACGCCACTGGGGCAGCACTACTACCAGTCTGCCCTGCGCCTGCTGGGTGAAGTGCAGCAGGTCGAGCACGACATCAGCGGCCAGGCCCAGGTCCTGCGCGGCACCTTGCGCCTCAGCGCACCGCTGTCGTTTGCCATGGCGCACCTGGGCTGCCTGCTGACCGAGTTTCTGCAGTTGCATCCCCAGGTTGATGTGGAGGTAGACCTGAGCGACCGCGCCGTGGACCTGATTGGTGAAGGCTATGACCTGGCGCTGCGGATTGGTGCACTGGAGGACTCCAGCCTGATCGCCCGCCGTATCGCCAGTGTCGAGCGGGTCTACTGTGCGAGCCCGGCGTATTTGCAAGCACGGGGAGTGCCGGGAAAACCGGATGAGCTCGCCGCGCATGATTGCCTGCCCTATGGGCATTCGCGCCAGGTGCAGTGGCAGTTCCACAAAGGTGGCAAAGCCCAGGCAATTCAGGTGACCGGGCGCATGCGGGCGAACAATGGTGAGTTGCTGCGGGGCGCTGCGATTGCCGGGATGGGGGTCACTTACCTGCCGACCTTTATCGTTGGGCAGGCGTTGGCGGAGGGGAAACTGGTGACGGTTCTGGATGAGTGGCGCCCGCCCGCGCTGCAGCTGTCGGCGGTGTATCCGCAGCACCGGCAGGTGGCGCGGCCGGTGCAGGGTTTTGTCAGCTTCCTGCGCGCGCGGTTGGCGCAGCTCTGACCGTCGCTACAGGCTATGCTTGCCCTATGAGTACACCTGTTCCTATACGCCAACCTTGCCCTCCTGGTGCCTGTGACTGCGGCCGCGAACAGCTGGCCGACCATCCGCAGGCCGCCCAGCGCATTCTCCTGCTGACTCGGCAGGAAGAAAAACGCCTGCTCGAACGCCTGGAAAACCTGAAGGACCTGGAAGACCTTCAACGTCTGCAGCAGCGGCTGTACGAAAACCTCGGCATCCGCGTGCACATCGCCCCCGGTTACAACGAGGTACGGACCATGCGCGGCATCGTCATCGAACTGGACGACCAGCCCGGGTTGTGCCGCAAGACCCGGCAGTCTATCCCTGCGGCGATCCGGCGCGGGCTGGAGCGTAATCCGCAGGTTGCGTTCCGGTTGCTCGATACGCACGACCTGTTGCGCGATACCTGAGCGTCAATTCCGTTAATTTTTACACCGCTTGCTACGTCTACTTGAAAGCCACCCTGCGCCAGGCGCGCAGCGGCATCATCACTTAAGGAGACAGGCAATGACTTCCGTTTTCGACCGCGACGATATCCAGTTCCAGGTAGTGGTCAACCACGAAGAGCAATACTCGATCTGGCCCGACTACAAAGCTATCCCCAACGGCTGGCGTGCCGTGGGCAAAAGCGGCCTGAAGAAGGACTGCCTGGCCTACATCGATGAAGTCTGGACCGACATGCGCCCGCTGAGCCTGCGCCAGAAAATGGCCGAAGCTGCCGCCCAGTGACCGTGCTGAACCTGCTGTGCCTGCCGTACTCCGGGGCCAGCGCCATGGTCTACAGCCGCTGGCGGCGCAAGCTGCCGGCCTGGTTGCAGGTGCGCCCGGTAGAGTTGCCCGGACGGGGTGCGCGCATGGGCGAGTCGCTGCACACCGACATGCAAGGTCTGGCGCGGCAACTGGCCAGCGAGCAGCGCCTGACGGCAAGCGCTCCTTATGCGCTGCTCGGCCACAGCCTGGGCGCTTTGCTGGCCTTTGAGCTGGCCCATGAGCTGCAGGCATTGGGCTGCCCGGCGCCGCTGGCCTTGTTCGCCTGCGGCACCGCGGCACCTACCCGGCGTGAGGACTACGATGGCAACAACTGGCGCGAGCCCAAGAGCGACGCCGAGCTGATCAGCGAGTTGCGTGAGCTGCAGGGCACGCCTGAGGAAGTGCTGGCCAACGCAGAGCTGATGAGCCTGACCTTGCCGACCTTGCGCGCCGATTTTCTGTTGTGCGGCACTTACACATACCGCCAGCGAGCGGCGTTGCAGTGCCCCCTGCATGTGCTGGGTGGTGTGGATGACCGGGCCAGCGATGAGCAACTGCAGGCATGGCGCAATGAAACCCACGGTGCGTTCTCGCTGCAGATGTTCCCGGGTGGCCATTTCTTCATCCATGAGCAGGAAGACCGTGTGCTCGCTGCGCTGACCGCGTCGCTGCAACCGCTTCGGCTGTCCGCCTGATTGACGTCACCGCTTGCCTGGGGGAGGCTAGGGTTTTTCCCAGGCAAGAGGCAGGTAATGCTGATCGATCCACTCAAGGCCACGCTGCTGGTCGTCGACATCCAGGAAAAACTCATCGGTGCCATGAGCGACCCCGAAGGCACTCGGGCACGGGCCCGCTGGTTGCTGGCGGCGACTGCCGAGCTGGCGCTGCCGACGGTGATTTCCGAGCAGTACCCCAAAGGCCTGGGTCATACCCTGGCCGAACTGCTGGTCGCAGCCCCGACAGCCGACGTGGTGGAGAAAAGTCACTTTTCCTGCGTGGCCGCCGAGTGCCTGCCAGCCAGCTTGATGGCGCGCGAGCAGGTGATCGTCTGTGGCATGGAAACCCATGTTTGCGTGCTGCAGACCGTGCTCGGCCTGCTGGCGCTGGGCAAGCAAGTGTTCGTGGTCGAGGATGCCTGCGACAGCCGCACCCCGGCCAGCAAGGCCGCAGGTCTGGCGCGCATGCGTGCCGCCGGCGCGCAGGTGGTGACCCGCGAGATGGTGCTGTTCGAATTGATGGGCAGTGCCGGGCACCCGCAGTTCCGCCACATCAGCAAAACCTACCTGATCGGTGAACAGCCCTGAACGGCCGGTTACTCGCTATTGCGGTGACGGCCGTGGCGCTGTTGCAAGGCTGTGCCGGGCGCCGCGAAGACGCGCCCGAAGCGGACCCGGCCAAAATCCGCGCGCAACTGCTGCGGCTGTTGCCCGCCCAGGTCAAGGACCGCGAGGGTTGGGCCAAAGATATCCAGACAGCCTTCGAAGCCCAGCGCCTAGCGCCTAGTAAAAGCAACCTGTGCGCCGTGCTTGCGGTGACCGAACAGGAGTCGACCTTCACTGCGGACCCGCAGGTGCCCAACCTTGGGCGTATCGCCCGCCAGGAGATCGACCGCCGCGCCGCGCGCCTGCATATTCCCAAGCTGCTGGTCGACGGTGCGCTGAAGACGCCGTCGGGCAACGGCCAGAGCTACCAGCAGCGTTTGCGGGCGGTGCGCAGCGAAAAGCAGTTGAGCGAACTGTACGACGAAGTCGTGGCTCGCGTGCCGCTGGGCAAGACCTTGCTGGGTGGGCTGAATCCGGTGCACACCGGCGGGCCGATGCAGGTCAGCATCGACTTCGCAGAAAAGCATGCAAGGGGTTACCCCTACAGCCATGAAGGCACGATCCGCCAGGAAGTGTTCAGCCGGCGCGGCGGCATGTATTTCGGTATTGCCCACCTGTTGGGCTACCCGGCCAACTACGAGCGCCAGCTTTACCGGTTTGCCGATTTCAACGCGGGCTGGTACGCCAGCCGCAATGCGGCATTCCAGGCGGCGTTGAGCAAGGTCACGGGGGTGAAGTTGGCACTGGACGGCGACCTGGTGGCGCCGGGGGCGATCATGCCGGGGAGCACCGAACTGGCTGCGCGCAAGCTAGGGGTAAAGCTGGGGCTGCGTAACCCGCAGATCCGAAGCCAGCTGGAGGAGGGTGACAGCCTGGCGTTCGAAGACAGCAAGTTGTACAGCGGGGTGTTCGCCCTGGCAGATGCCAAAGCCGGCAAACCGTTGCCCCGCGCGGTGCTACCGGGCATCGAGCTGAAAAGCCCGAAGATTACCCGCAAGCTGACCACGGCCTGGTTTGCCGGGCGGGTGGATGTGCGCTATCAGCGGTGCATGAAGCGTTAGCCCGGCAGTTACCGCGATCCTTGAGCGGGTTACCCGCGAATACGGTGGCGGCTGCAACAGTAAACGGCGGGTGTAAATTGGCCAGCAGGGCCGGCCCTTTCGCGGGTGAACCCGCTCCTACGACGGCCTGTGCATGCGTAGGAGCGGGTTTACCCGCGAATACGGTGGCGACTGCAACAGTGAACGGCGGGTGTAAATTGGCCAGCAGGCCCGGCCCTTTCGCGGGTGAACCCGCTCCTACGGACTACCAATGCGTGTCCACTGCAGCCGCGCGACCCTGTGCGATCAGCGCTCGCCCAATGCCCCGACGACCTGGTCGACACTGGCCTTGAGCCCCGCAATCGCATCCTCAGGGTCACTCTCCACCACCACCAGCCTGGCCCCGGCTGCCTTGATCACCTCGGCCACCGCCGCACTCGGCTGACGATGGTCCAGCACCAGCGCGACGTCCTGCGCCTTCAGGTTCTCCCCCAGCGCCTTGAGTGCGGCCGCATCCCAATCGGCCGGCAGCGGCTGCTCGACCGCATCCAGGTTCAACCCGTTGACCAGATACCCCAGTCGCTCCGACAGGCTCACCACCGTCAGGTTGTCGACTTTGGCCAGCCGCGTCTGGCTGCTGGCCGAAAGCTCCAGCAATTGGCGCTTGAGCCCTGCCAGGTTGCCCTGGATCTTCGCCTTGTCGTCCGGCGCCAGGCGCTCCAGGTCATTGGCTACCACGTCGGCCATGCGCCCGAGGTTGGTCGGGTTGAGCCAGGGGTAAGCGCCATAGGCATCGTCACCGCTCACCGCAATGCCCGGCAGTGCGCCATCCACCGGTCGCGCGGCATCGATCTCGACAATGCGGATATTGCTGCGCCGTGCCATCGGGTACAGCGGGTCGTCACGCCAGATCGATCGCACGCCGACCACCGCATCTGCCTGCTGGGCGGCCTTGTGCAGGCCAGCGCCACCACGCCCGCTGAAATATGACGGTTGACGGCTGGCAGGCAGTTTGGCCGGTGCTGCCCGCTGGAGCTGCACCGCAGTACCGTCGAGCAGGGCGCTGGCCAGGCTGTGGGTGACGGGCAGGGTCGTCAGCACTTGCGTGGCGAAAGACAGTGACGGCAGCCCGGCCAGTGCCAGCGCCAGGGTCAGGTGTTTGAAGTTCATGCCGGTTTTCCTTGCAGGCGGGGAACGAGGGCGCGGGCCAGGGCGGCCAGGGCAAAGCAGATGCCGGCGACCAGGATGATCGCGGCCCCTGACGGCACTGGCAGATCGATAACGATCGGCAACAGGATGCCGAACAGGGTGCTGATGGTGGCAATCAGTACCGACAGGAAGAAAAAGCCCTTGAGTGACTGGCTGACCAGGCGAGCGGCGGCGGCCGGGATGACCAGCAGCGCGCCGACCAGGATGGCCCCGATCACCTTCACCGCAGCCACGGTCACCAACGTCACCAGCACCACGAACAGATAGTCCAGGGTCTTCACCGCCACCCCGCGCACAGCCGCCAGCTGCGGATTGAAACTGGCCAGCATGATGCGGTTGTAGAGCGGCAGCGCCAAGGCCAGCACCAGTAGCGCGACGATGCCCAGCACGACCAAGTCCTGAGCGCTAACGGTCAGCACCGAGCCGAACAGCACGTTTTCGAGGATGTGCACGTTGATTTTGCCCGCCAACATCAACAGCAGGCTGGCGCCCAGCGCCAGGGACACCGACAGGAACACGCCAATCAGCGTGTCCGGCGACAACCCGGTGCGGTTGCGCAGGAAGTTGAGCAGAATGCCGAACAGCAGGCAATAGCCGAACAGACTGCCGTAAGGGCCGGTATAGGGCTCACCCAGCAGGATACCGATGGCCACGCCGGTCAGTGCCGCATGGCCGACCGCTTCGGAGAAGAAGGCAAACCGCTTGACCACCACCAAGGTGCCCAGGCCGCCCAGCACCGGGCCGATCATCAAGCCGGCCAGCAGGGCGTTGACCACGAAACCGTAGGCCAGCGCCTCGGGCAGATAGCCGGCAGTGGCCCAGTCCTGGACCGTTTGGCGAAAGATTTCAAAACTCATCGGGCAAGGCTCTCGCTGCGCGGGTGAACGGAGAACAGGCCAAGCAGGCGCTCTGGAGTCAGGGCCTGGGCAGGCGGGGCGTCGAACAACACCTGGCGGCTCAGGCCCGTTACCCGGTCAGCCAGGCGCAACACGGCTTCCAGGTCATGCTCGATCCACAGAACGGTAGTGCCGGCCTGGCGCCAGCCCTGCAATAACTGTTCGAACACCTGTATGCCGGCTTCATCGAGGGCCGACATCGGTTCGTCCAGCACCAGCAATTGCGGCTCTGGGATCAGGCCCTGGGCCAGCAGCACGCGCTGACGCTCGCCACCGGAAAGTGCACCCATGCGCCGCGTGCGCTTGTCGAGCATGCCAACCTGCACCAGGGCTGCATCAATGGCCGGCTTTACACGCCGCGACAGGCCGAGGAAGGCCGGGCGGCGCTGGCACATGGCGGCCATGAAGTCGTCCACGGTCATTGGCAGGCCACGGTCGAATTCCAGTGCCTGCGGCACGTAGCCGATCACTTCGCGCTCACCAGGCCAATGCAGAGTCAGTTGGCCCTCGTGCGGCATCTGCCCGAGCAGGGTCTTGATCAGCGAGCTCTTGCCGCCGCCGTTGGGGCCGACGATGGCGTGCACGCTGCCTGCCGCCACGCTGAAACTGACCTGTTCGAGGATACGTGTGCGGCCCAGGGTCAGGTCGATGCCGGCGAATTCGATGCGCGGCCCGCAGGCTGTCACCAGCTTGGCGGCAGCGGTCATGCGCGGTTCTCCTGAATGGCGCGGACCACCGTGTCGAGGTTGCGCTTCATTTCCACCTCGTACTTATCCTTGGTGTAATCGCCGTAGGAGATATGCGTCAACGGATACAGGCGCACGCCGGACTCGCGTTGAATGGTTTCGACATAGGCCGACGGGAAGTCCATTTCCGAGAAGATCACCCGCACGTCCAGCGCCTTGAGCTGGTCGATGGTCTTTTTCAGCTGTGCCGGGCTGGGCTCGATGCCATGGGCAGGCTCGACGACGGCCGTCACCTCCAGGCCGAAGTCACGCACCAGGTAGTCATAGGCAGCATGGATGGTAGCGACTCGGAACGTTGCGCCAGGGGCTTCGGTGACCTTGGCCAGGGCCTCGGCACGCATGGCGCGCAGGCGCTTGGCGTAGGCACGGGCGTTTTGCGTGTACAACCTGGCGTTGTCAGGGTCGAGCTTGCCCAGTTCGCGGGCGATGTTGTTCACCTGGGCGATGGTGGTGCTGATCGACAGAAAGGTGTGCGGGTTGACCACCTTGCCGGCACCGCGTGCGGCTATGCCGGTGGCCGCCAGCAGCGGTACATTCTGATTGGCTTCGATAGTGGCAATGTCGGGTTTTTCGCTGGTGGCGATCATGCGGTCTGCGAAGTCGTCATGGCCAACGCCGTTGAGCACCACCACGTCCAGTGTGCCGATGCGCTTGATGTCCTCGGCCCGCGGCTCGTAGGCGTGCGGGTTGAAGCCAGCCGGAATCAGGGGAACTACCTCGGCCTTGTCGCCGACAATATTGCTTACGTAGCTGTAGTAGGGGTGCAGGGTGATGCCGATACGCAGCGGCTTGCTGTTATCGGCCAGGGCCAGTGCCGGCAAGGCAAAGGCCAGGAGCAGGGCGAAGGCGGAGCGAAACATGGGCGAGTCCTTGGGTTCAGTGACGGTGTTCGCGGGTGACCCCGGCGTCGTAGTGGCTGACCACTTGTTGCCAGCCAGCGGCGATCAGGGCGGCCTGGCCGAGGTCGTCCGGAATCACGGCGGCGCTGTCGCGGCGCAGCCAGACATCGGCTTGGCCTGAGCTGTCGGGTGGCAGGATCAGCAGCAGGCTGCCGGCAACGTCAGGGGCCTGGCTGCGGCCCAGGTAGGCGCCGGGCTCCAGCCATGACCATTGGTGGCCGCCACGGCTCTGGCTGCCAGCGTCGACCATGAACGGCGGCAGGCCTTCTTCGGCCAGGGCCTGCACGCCGGGGGCAACGCCGTTTTCTTCGCGCAGTAACTGGATCTCGTCGAAGGCCACCCACAGGTCGGTGTAGAGGCCTTGCTCGGCGGCGGTGAGGTCGCGGCGAGCGTCGATCTGGTGGCGGGCGATGGCCTGTTCGTCCTCGCGCTCACCGCGCAGCAGCACCACGCTGGCGGCGAGCACCACGATAAGCAGGCTTGCCAGCAGCACATACAGGGTTTCGTGCCCGGCACCGGCCGGGCGAATGACTTGGGCGCGGCTCATGGCTGGGCGATATCGGCGTAGTCCACTTCCACCACGTGCCCGGGGCCGGCATCGAACAGCACGTAGAATTCGCCGTCCGGGCGCTTGAAGGTCAGCGTCGAGTCGTCGCCAAGCTTGCCGCCGACCAGCACCTCTTCGTCATAACCGATCACATCGAGGGTCACCCCGGGGGCACCGCTGCCGTCCGAGAAACCGCCGGTACACTTGACCTGGCCGTTGGCCAGTTCTTCGCATTCGCACATCGGGTTGTGCGCCAGTGCAGGGCCGGCGGCCAGTACCAGGACGGGCAAGGCCAGGGTGCGCATCAGGTGTTTCATTTGTTGTCTCCTTGTTTCTTGAGCCATGCCACGGTGGCTGGCGATGCCTTGGCCAGGGGGATCGACGCCTGGTGCATGCTGCCGTCCCAGCCTTCCAGGGTGATCCAGATCTGCGCGTCGGGCTTGGTGCGCGGCGGGATCGGCAACGAGGTGCCCATGTTGTACGGTGCACCGAAGAAAATGGTGCCGGCGGCGCGCAGGCTGCGCGGCTTGCCGATGCGCAGGTAGGCTGCCTTGACGTCCTTTATGCAGGCCTTGCACAACGATGCATTGAACGATTTGAAGTAGCCGGCCGGGCCGTCGGCGCGTGGCGCCTCGTCACGCAGTTCGGCAAGGTCGAGGCTGTAGGGGCCGACCTGGATGTCACTGATCACGTTGGCGCCAAGGCCGGCGTCGCCGCGGAATAGCCTGGCGTCGGCGAAGTACTTGGGCATGAAGCCCAGCGGGATCAGGATCAGCAGGATGTTCAGGTGAAAACGCCACTTCAGCCAAAGCTGCTTCAGCGGGCTGGCGGGCAGGGCCTGGGCCTGGCTCATGAGTGGACCTCCACGGTGGTTTCACTGCGTGCCGCACGCGGTGCGCGCTCGCTACGCTTGAGGGCTGCGGCGGTGGCCTGGGCGGTGCGTTTGGTCCAGATCAGCAGGCCGCTGAGCACCATCAGGGTGAGGATCAGGCCGAAGAAGAACCACACCAGCTTGATCGGCAAACCGCCGAAGTCGCCAGTGTGCAGCGGGCGCATGGACTCGGTGACGAACTCCAGGGCCGAACGGTCGCTGATCAGGAACTGGCTGTCGACATTGCGTGTGTACGGATTCACCGAAGCACTCTGGAACATCAACGGGTACCAGCCCGGGCCAGACAGCGTGACGTGGCTGTAGGCAGTGGCGGGGAGCGAGATGGAGGTCACTTCCAGCCCCGGGATCGCCAGGCCGGCAAGGCGCGCCGCTTCATCCAGGTCGATGCGCGAGGCGGGGCTGCCATCTGGCGTTTGCGGCACCTCCTCACGGGCGATCACCGGCACGATGGATCGGCTGGAAAGGGTGATGTGGTTGTCAGACAGGATCGCCTGGATCAGGAACCAGGTGCCGGTGATAGAAATGACCGCAATGAACCAGATTGACCACACCCCGGACAGACGGTGCAGGTCACCCCAGAAAATTCGCGAACCATGGCCGGTGCGCACGGGTTTGAAAAAGCCTTTCCAGAACTTCTTGTAAACCACCAGGCCGGTGACCAGCGAGGCCAGCATCGGCAGGCCGAGCAGCGATACCAGGTACCAGCCCCAGCTGAAACCATTGGTGAACGGCACCAGCCACCAGCCGTGCAGGGCGCGGGTGAAGGCTTCGAAGTTGAAGTCTGGGGTCTTGCCCTGGATGGCCCCGGTGTAAGGGTTTACATACAGCGTCGGGCTGGTGCCGTCAGGCAGGGTGACATTGGCCTTCACCGCGAAGTGCGAACCATCCGGCTGGCTCAGGCGCTCCACCACCATGTCCGGCTCGGCCTTGTTCAAGGCCTCCAGTACCTGCTGAAAGCTCATGCGCTCGGTGTCCGCGTCTGGCTTGTTGGCGCGCACGGCCGGGTCCGCGAGCCAGACGATTTCCTGACTGACCACGGCGAGCATGCCGGTGAAGCAGACGATCAGGACGAAGAACCAGATCGGCAGGGCGAGCCAGCTGTGGACCAGGAACCACAGCCTGGATTTGGATTTTTTCGGTGATTTGGCCATCAGACGGTCTTCTGTTATTGGTGGTCGAGCGTGTGCCAACCAAAGAGGGCTGTACTGATAAGGACGAATGAGAATTGAAAACCTGCAGGTTTAAATGAAAGCAAATGTTTCAAAGCGCAAAAGCCGGACTGCGCACAGGCATCAGTCCGGCCTTGATGGCTTGTTGCAGAGGAGTCAGGCGCGGGTCAGTGCCGCGGCTGCTTGGGGCTTTTCGTGCAACTGCTCCAGGTCCTGGTACAGTGCCCGGCCAATTTCCGCAGCGCGGGCCGGCAGGACCGAAAGCAGGGTGTCACTCAGACCGTGGCTGTTTTCGCAGAAGCCCTGCAGGTACACCGAGGCTTGCAGGTCCGGGCTGGCCAGTACGCGGTAGTTGCGGTCGACGCTGAAGTCCTCCAGGTAATCGGCCAGCGGCGCCAACAATTCACGGTGTGAGCGGCGCTCGTAACCGGTGGCGAGGATAACGGCATCGTAGCGGTGGGTTTGCTGCTGGGCGGTGGCGAGGTCGCGCAGGGTCAGTTCCAGGCCTTCGCGGGTAGCCACCACTGCTTCCACCTGGCGCCGGCACAGCACGTTGTGGCGGGGCTGATGGGCAACCTTCTGCCGGTAGAGGATGCCGTAGATGCGCTCGATCAGGTTGAGGTCGACCACCGAATAGTTGGTGTTGTGGTATTCGCCCAGCAGTTTGCTGCGCTGGTCGGCCGGTTCGTTGTAGACCAGGTCGGTGTAGTCGGGCGAGAAGATCTCGTTGACGAAAGGGCTGTCGTCGGCAGGTTTGAGGGCCGAGCCGCGCAGAATCATGTCGACCTTGACTGACGGGTAACTGTCGTTGAGGTCGATGAACGCCTCGGCGGCGCTCTGGCCTGAGCCGATCACGGCAATGCGCATCGGTTTGCCAGCCGTGCACGGCAGTTTGGTCAGGCTGCTCAGGTACTGCGAGTGGTGGAAGACCCGCGGGTCGTCCTTGAAGGCACCGAAGTTTTCCGGGATTTTCGGCGTGCCACCGCTGCCCACCACCACCGAGCGGGTGCGGCGGCTGTATTCGCGGCCCTGCGTGTCACGCGTGACCACGCGCAGGTGTTCGACCCGGCCTGCATGCACGTGCGGTTCGATGCGCAACACCTCCTGCCCATACACCGCCTGGGAGGCGAAATGCTCGGCGGCCCAGCGCAGGTAGTCGTTGTACTCCAGGCGGCAGGGATAGAAGGTGCCGAGGTTGATGAAGTCGGCCAGGCGCTGCTTCTGGTGCAGGTAGTTGACGAAGCTGTACGGGCTGGTCGGGGTGCGCAGCGACACCAGGTCCTTGAGGAACGAGATCTGCAATTCGCTCTGGGTAGCCAATGTCTCGCCGTGCCAGTGGTAGTCTTTCTGCTTGTCGATGAACAGTGCGTCGAGCGCATGACCCCGGGATTCGGCGAGTTCTTCCAGGGCGATGGCCAAGGCCAGGTTGGAAGGACCGAAGCCCACGCCGATCATGTCTTTGATGGTTTCCTGCTGTGAGGACTGGCTCATGGCTGCGATTTCCTGAATGGTCGAATATGGACGCCCGCCGGGGCTCCGGCTCCTGCGCAAGTACATGAGTTGGAACGAGCCAACCGGGGAGGAATTTAAGCGGGCTAAAGAACAGCGCGAGGCGGCCGATGTGGTGGTTACGGCAAGGACCAAACTTTCAGGCAAGGAATCGACATGAGCGGCATCACGGCAAGCAACCTGATGATCAATGGCGTTTCAGCGCAGACGCTGAGCGCGAATGCAGCAACCGAACGCGAACAGGCGAAACAGGCCGGTGAGGCGGTGGGGCCGTTGAGCATCAGCAGTGACAGCATGAAGGTGTCGGCGGGTAGTCAGGCGCAATCCACCGACACTGAAGAGAGTAGCGAGTCGGGGGCTGTGAGCGAGCTGCGTCAACTGATCAAGGACCTGCAGAAGCAACTGGCAGAAGAGCAGAAACAGTTGGCTGCATTGCAGAACAGCAAGTTGGACGAGGCTGCCAAGGCGGCAGCGATAGGTGCCAAGCAGGCGAGCATTGCTACCCTCAACGGGCAGATCATGGCGGCCACGGCGCAGTTGCTGGAGTTGTTGCAGCAAGAGGGCGGCAGCAGTGCGGGTGGCATGGTCAGCGCTACGGCCTGAGTGGACAAGCACAGGCCGCTGTAGGCGCGGGTTTACCTGCGAATGGGCAGGCCTGCTGGCCAATCTCCACCCGCCGTTCACCGTTGCCGGCGCGCCCGTATTCGCGGGTAAACCCGCTCCTACACACATGCACAGGCCGTCGTAGGCGCGGGTTCACCCGCGAATGGGCCAGGCCTGCTGGCCAATCTCCACCCGCCGTTCACCGTTGCCGGCGCGCCCGTATTCGCGGGTAAACCCGCTCCTACACACATGCACAGGCCGTTGTAGGAGCGGGTTCACCCGCGAACACGGGCGAAGCCCGTGCTATCCGCCGCGTTGTCTGTTTCGTGAACAAGCCCGCACGCTCCAGGATATGGCGGTTATTCGACCGCCAACCGCCCCTTGTTCTGCCGCTCGGCCTTGTACTGCATGGCCACTGCCGGTGCCGGCTTGGAGGTACCGGTTTCCAGCCATTGTCGCATGCGGCTGGCATCGGCGAAGTGGGTGTACTTGCCGAAGGCATCGAGAATGACCATGGCCACCGGCCGGTTGTCCATGCGGGTCAGCAGTACCAGGCAGTGCCCGGCTTCGTTGGTGAAGCCGGTCTTGGTCAGCTTGATGTCCCAGTTGCTCTTGTTCACCAGGTGGTCGGTGTTACGGAAGCCCAGGGTGTAGTTAGGCTTGCGGAAGGCCACGGTCTTTTCGCGGGTGGTCGACAGCTCGCTCAGCATTGGATACTTGCGCGAGGCCATCAGCAGCTTGGCCAGGTCGCGGGCAGTGGAGACGTTCTGCGTCGACAGGCCGGTCGGCTCGACATAGCGGGTATGGGCCATTCCCAGGCTGCGGGCTTTGGCATTCATTGCCTTGATGAACGCAGGGTAACCGCCGGGGTAGGCGTTGGCCAGGCTGTTGGCCGCACGGTTTTCCGACGACATCAGGGTAATCAGCAGGGTTTCGCGACGGTCCAGCAGGCTGCCCAGGCGCACGCGAGAGTACACGCCTTTCATTTCCGGGTTGTTGGCGATGGTCATGGTGAGCTTTTCATCCATGGGCAGCTTGGCATCCAGCACCACCATCGCCGTCATCAGTTTGGTGACCGAAGCGATGGGCACCACGCGGTCGGCGTGGCTTGAATACAGCTCCTTGCTGCTGTTCAGGTCGATCAGCAGGGCGCTGCCTGAAGCCAGATGCAGTTTGGATGGGTCACGTTGAACCT
The DNA here is from genome assembly GCF_043103865.1 of Pseudomonas sp. yb_5. Classification (NCBI taxonomy): domain Bacteria; kingdom Pseudomonadati; phylum Pseudomonadota; class Gammaproteobacteria; order Pseudomonadales; family Pseudomonadaceae; genus Pseudomonas; species Pseudomonas sp. yb_5. Next base: position 5,170 of record NZ_JBICKE010000038.1, on the reverse strand, counting down.
GGGCCGGGGGTTGTGCAGCAGCAGTCGACGGAAGGGTCGCGGTACCTGTGAGCAACAGCAGCAGGCTGAGGATAGACAGGGAAGTTTTCACGTTGAGGCTCACTAAAAGTTTGTATGTCGTTGGCTGTGCAAGGGTTTTCCCCCTAGAAACCGATGCATTCTGGAGTATGGCTGAATTGCTGTCGAATGCCTTATGACCAAAGGGCGCAAGGTGAACGATATTTAATCCTGTACCCATTACGTTCTTTTCCAGCTTCGCCAGTTCCGTCCAATCGTTGGCAGAATTCAACCACTTGGCGTAGGTCGAGAGAAGCACCTGCACCGAGCGCCCAAGCTGCCCAGCAATGAACGCTGGATTCGTGGTGACGAGCCAGAAGGCTGGAAGATGAATGGCGACTCCGTCGAGACGCGGCGCTTCTGCTTCGAGCGGTATTGCGCGATCTCTCTGGCCCTTGCCAGTGCGCCAAGAGCCCGGCTGTTCAACATTACGGTGCGGGTGTATTTCGTCTTGGTCCGCTCGACTGCCTGCTTTTCAACCACGATCCGGCAGATGTGAGCCGTCTTTTTCTCGACGTCGACCTCATCCCAGCGCAGCGACATAATCTCGCCTGTGCGCATACCCACCCTGCGACACGCTGCTGATGACCCGATTTGCCTCAGAGGCGGTCGACCGTATCTTCAGGCCCGGCTTTCGGTACAGCAAGGCAGAGGTGCTGCTGATGGACTTGCGGCAACCCGGTGAGTTGGCAGAGGACTTGTTTGCGCTCAAGCAATGAGTGGCTGCATTCGACCTACATCTGCCTTTAAAAAAGGACAGCTAACGGCCAGAAGCTGCCATTGGAGTCGTTTTTTCAGGAGACCAGTGTCAGACTGGGTGCAGCCGTTCGCTTGTAGAAGGCGAGTGTCAGCGGCGGCTGGAGCCGGGCCGCTCGAGCTCTGCCGGATGGCGTGGCAGCTGTTCAATCAATCATTGTGAAGAGAGAGCGAGTCTCAAACCATGGTGCCATTTATCATTGCCGGCGTCGTTGTACTGGGCGCAGTCGCCTACAAGGTCTATTCGGACAGCGCTGGTTCGTCGACTACGCCGCCGCCGACAAGCCCCAACCCTCCGGCTCGCCGGTTGGGCAACTTTGTCATCTGGGGGCGTCCCAACTCGGGCAAGACGACATTTATTTCGCAACTGCGTGGAGAGCATATTCAGTTAGTCGATAAAAAGGCAACCACATCGCGTACCACGTACAAGGACGTCAAGTTACAACTAGCCTCAGATCTCGTCGTTGATAGCATCGTGGACATGCCCGGCACGGATGATCGTCTGGAAGACTGGTGCGAATTGGTGGCGAAGGGTGACCACGTATTTTACCTCATCAATATTTCCCGCATCGATAATGCTGGGTATGCGGCGGCCGTCCGTACAGACTTCAAGGCAACCATTGATGCCTTGAACAAATCATCCAAAGGCCGAAAGCGCATCAACATCATTGCCTCCCACATTGATCAATCAAAATGGAACACCGTGGATACCGCACAAGTGAACAACGTGCTGCAAGAGGACCCAGTCATTCGGCGAATGTATGAGTCTATGGAAGGTGTCAAGGGGTATGTCTACTCCGCCAATCTCACCGACCCCACCAGTTTCAAGCACTTGTTGCAGAGTATTGTTGATGACCTCCAAGCTTGACCTCAGGTACGAGGCTTACTTGTACGCGCAAGACCTGAACAACGAGGGAGGCGTGGCCTACTGCCGCGTTAGCGACGGCGGCGCGGTGGGCGAACAATTGGTCAGGCCAGATCAACGGCTACCACATGTTCGCCAGTTGTTGGATGAGATCCAAAACACAGGCAGGGCGTGGGCTGTCGGTGGCAACGCTTTGTCATGCCGCGTGAGCTTGACGGGCGACTGCATCATCACGGTTCGGCCTGTGACGCTGGATGCCGGTGGCCGTGTGTCGCCCGTGTTACTCTTGTTCAATGCGTTAGGCCCCTCCCGAAGGTTGGGAGCTGCTGCATTGACCGCTGTGCCCACTTACTTGAATCGACAGCTGGATCAACCAACTCTGGAGGCCCTGGCGCGGCTGCAGCAGTTGCTCGCTTTGCCGCGTTGGATTCTTTTTTTGCATATTGTATTTCAGAGTAAGAGAGCCCTTCATGATTGAGCCCTACACCCAAAAGATCATTTTTGTTGACCAGCCTTTCATGGAGGAACTCAAACACGCGTCGATCACGTCATTCCAATCGTTCGAGGCCCCCGACCTGGACACCAAGGTGATCACGTTACCGCTGACGGCCTCTAATGCCACAGAGTTGATGCACCATGTCAATGCCTGTGATGTGCGCCCTGGCAGCGTGCTCGTGAAGCCTGGATACACGGATCAGTTTGTGACTTTGGATGAGTTCACTGACGACCATGCCAAGAACAAATTTGATGTGTGGCTGCAGCTGTGCGTGGCCTTGGGTGCCAAGAAAGTCGATGTCACAAATATCGAGGAAGTCAGCTTGGAGGCTGAGGAGCACTCATCGATCAGCGCTGATATCAATGGCAAGAGCCATTTCGGTTCCTTGAACGCCGGCATCAAGGACCATGATTCCAGCCAAAGTGAGCAGGTTCGTCAATCGATCATGAAGTTGAAAGTGGCTGCTACAGGTGGGGAACCAGATTTTCAGGCTGCAGATCGCATCTTGAATCAATACGGTGTGCACAAAGAGCCGATGTTCAAGAGCCTCTACAACATGCGCAGTGTCGGCAGTAATACGCTGCTCAAACACGAGTTCTCGCTCGACATGTCGACCGACGTCAAGAAGGTACTGAACGCTTCGTTGAAGGCCAAGCTTGAGGTGATGAGCAAGATCTGCGAGGGACGTGCCGAGTTTGACCGTGCTCGCACGTCGATGGAGAAAGGGCGTACAGCGTTGAAGTTGACCGTGACCGTGGAGTTCTGATGACGGCCCCCTTCACTCCCGATCAACCATGACCAGCGGTCATTCCAGGTGTGAGCGATGCGCACTTGCCTAGTGATGTTTGCAGCACATTGGCACCGGTCGCTGGCGCGGCACCGTTTGAAGGTCGAACGTCGGCTTCCTGGTGGACACCGTGAGGTTAGGAGTCCATGGCGACCGACTGCAACCCGTTGCGAAGCAGTCGTCGGTCTTTCCTCATTGAACTTCCGCTTTGGGTCGAAAGCGGAAGTTCGCAAGTGTCCGCTTTCGACCCGAAACTGCCGCTGAAATGATCGCGCAATCAATTTTTTAGAACCTATTTCTGGCTTAATTAGGATATAAGCATGAAAAAATTAGCTCTATCTTTATCGCTTCCTTTGATCGTTTTTTTATCTACAATTCTGCTCTGTCAAAGCGCCGCAGCTACTTCTCAGGTGAACGCTGTAGGCGAAACATCAGCTAAAGTTTCGGACACCCGCCCTCTTGCGCTGGAAGGTGTGGCGGAAGTCAGCACACCTCCAAAGACAAAAGCATCGGACGAGTCGGAGCTGAAAATTCTTAAAGAAAAGAATCGTCTAATCTCTGAATTTCAGAGCTCCATGCTATCAATTGTTTTATGGGCTCTCAGTGCCGTTGTAAGTACCGTGCTTTTGTTGGTTGGTGCCAGCTTATTCACTAACTTCAAGTTGCATGATAAGGAACTCCTGCGGATCAAAGAAGATTACGATGGGAGAATAAAAATACTTAAGTCAGAGATAGAAGCTAGTCTCGCCGTCGCAAGTCGTGAAATAGCAGCAGCACAAGAAATTAGAAGTCAGCAGGACCTCGATAGAATGTTGGATCAGGCATCGCAAGTAAGGTCGCACTTTGAAGCGGTAAGAGGATCGCTCGAAAGTAAGTTTGATGAGGTGTTAAAAAGCACGACGCGATCCGATGCTGAGATTAAAAGAGTAAATGATAATTTAGTAAGGGTAACCATGGATTTGCGGAGGGCAGAGTCTTTAATTTGGGATGTAAAAGAAATACCAGTCAATCATTTAATTAGCTCTCTGCAAGGCCTCGATGCTGCGTTGCTATCGAACAATGATTACCATATCGATGAATTTGTTGATCGGATTAAAGGATCGCTGCAGGAGAACTTTATCGATAAAGGTCTTGCTGTAGATGAAGAGATATTGAGCTTTTTCGAAAGACGACTTACTAAACTTGCAGAGGTGAGGCCGGAAGGCGAAAAAGATATTCGTGCGCTATTAGCATTGTGCACTGAAGTGAGTACTAATGCTTAGCTGTAATCTCAGAAAGTATGGGGCACTCATTGCAGAGAGAATTAGCACTGGCATGCGCTTGAGGTAGGGAACGCAGAGTCCTGACAATCTGCTTTTGCTCGATATCAGCCCCCCTGACGAGAGTCGGCTTTGGGTCGACAGCGGACTGTGGGAGGTGGCTGTAGCTGACGACCCAGGATGGATCTTGGTTGGCTGAACGCCTGGATGGGGGAGTAAAGCTGTCTAAAACCGCTCGAAAGCGTCTCGGTCTTATTGGGCCAAAGTCGCTGAAACTGGCTGAACCCTATTAGACAGGCCAGATGCTCAGGCCGCTTGCGGTGCGGTCTGAGGATAGACTCCCACGCTACTGCTGCATTGCCGGGATGTGCTGGATGGACGCACAGCCGGCGCGTACCAATTTTTGCACCAATGGCTATGTTTTTGAGTGGGATGCAGTGTAGCGAAAGGTCCCGGTATTGAGGTTCTCGCCCGTGTCCGGTGATCTGATATAAAACCTTTCTGGACAGGGTAAGCGCACACTTGATGTAGCTCAGAGCTTCTGAGCATTGAGAGGTGCGTATGACCATAGATAGGGATGGAATGGATTGTGATCAGCAGGCTATCAGGCCGGCTGAAAACAATGGTCCGCCAGGCAGTCAAGACTCGGAAGGTAAAAGGGAGCAGCCCGAGGATCGCGACGATTCCGCACATAATCGGCCCTTTCGAGGCAGGCAGAGACCAGGCCCGCCGGACCCATCGCGGGCATCCAATACCGAGCGTTATAGTTATCACAAGCGCCCACTGGAGTGTAACCGATCCATGAACCCCACCTACCACAAGGTGGAAGCCAAGGTTACCGTGGCATCTCTGGCGAACAGTTCCATGGCAGCAGCGCTTCGTAGTCTGCTACCGATGAGGCGTGCGGCAGTCGCTCCAGGACGTGGCGCAGCCACGTATAGGGCTCTTGG
>NZ_JBICKE010000037.1:0-14070 GCF_043103865.1 Pseudomonas sp. yb_5 | reverse complement strand
CAGCCGCCACCGCATTCGCGGGCAAGCCCGCTCCTACATCAACCGGTGGTGTCGCCACGTTGTAGGAGCGGGTTTACCCGCGAATAGGCCGGACCTGCCGGCCACTATCCCTGGTCATTCACCGTCACAGCCGCCACCGCATTAGCGGGCAGCTTGCCCGCGAACACCGGCGCAGCCGGTTTCATCCAACTCAGCGACCATCGACCTGTACGCAAACGTGTCTGCCATCGATTGCCATGCATGGCCAATTGTCGTTGATGTAATGATCCGGCTTGAAGCACACCCGTTCATCGTTGACCCAGAACATCTGCCAACCGGAGCCCGAGATCCTGAGCTTCGGGCACGACCAGTAGTCCTTTGCCGAAAGCGTGGCTGTGGTCAGCGCAATCATTGTCGGAGCAACGATAACCATCAGCACAACTGTCAGTTGCAGCGAGCGTAGCTGGAGCCCGTGCAGCCAAGAGGTTTTCGGTGGGTCAAACTTCCGACCGGTCCATGCGGCGATCAGGCTGGCAACGATCAGGCAAGGCCCCAGGGGAATGAATGCAATCATGAAGAAAGCTTTGAGTGGTGTTTCCACGACCGGGGCATTACGGTAGATCCGGCCGTAGAGGGGCACGATATCTGTCCATAAGGCGTACACCGCCAGTGCTCCCATGGCGAGCATGGACAGCATCAGACCGATGGCCGTAAGCCGGAAAAGAATAGGGGACCTTACGTAGAGTTCGGGATGGTCTTTCATGTGTGCCTGAGCATTCCCTGGCTGCCGCGGATCAAACCGGCATGGCTGAACAACAGGTTCAGCACGTTATCACAGGACCAGGCACTGGACCTTTGCCGATGCCATGGTGCGCTGGTACCGGCAGGGTGAAAACCGCGTCAACGGCCGTTGCTTCGACATCGGCAATGTCACCCGCGCAGCCTTGGAAGGCTGAGAGGCCCAGGGGGCCTGACTGGATGGGCATCATCAAGGCCTCGACCGCAGGCAATGGTATCGTTGATACGCCAATGGCTCCGTTACCCAATTCATTCTCAAAGAAATCCCATGATCGATCTAAGAAGCTCAAACGCATTGCTGGCCGACTACGTGCGACGTTATGCGCATCTGTCGCCGGAGCCCTCCCGGCAGTTGCAGCAGCGGATGGACTCCACCTTGCAGCCTGATACGCCGGCGGCGCCGGCGGTCAAGCCAAGCTGGCTGCATTCCAGAGCCTGCACATTGACCGCGGAGCAGGCACTGGACCGCGCCAGGGGCGCGCTGCTTGGCCTGGCCATCGGCGATGCGGTCGGCACCACGCTCGAGTTCCAGGCCCGCGACAGGGGGCAGGTGAGCGACATGGTCGGGGGTGGCCCGTTCAACCTTGTTGCGGGTGAGTGGACTGATGACACCAGCATGGCGCTGTGCCTGGCAGACACGTATGTGAGCAAGGGCAAGTTCGATTACGCCACCTACGCAGATGCCTTGGTCCGCTGGTACCGGCGCGGGGAAAACAGTGCCAACGGTCGTTGTTTCGATATCGGCAATGCCACGCGCAATGCCCTTGAAGGCTGGCTGCGCGAGGGTATTACCTGGCAAGGCAACTATGAGCCCTCGACGGCTGGCAATGGCTCCATCATCCGCCTTGCGCCTACGGCAATCTTCCGCCGGCACTCGCTGTCGGCAAGCTGGTGGGAAAGCGTCACGCAAAGCAGCGTGACCCACAACGCCGACGAGGCAGTGAACTGCTGTCAGCTGTTTGCGGCACAGCTGCATCTGGCGCTCAACGGTGCAGACAAGGAAGAGGCCCTGGCCCCAGCGGTGCGTTCGTTGCGGCCTCGCCCGATGATCATCAATGCGGGCGAGTACAAGCAAAAGAGCCGCGAACAGATCCGCTCCTCCGGCTACGTCATCGATACCTTGGAAGCGGCACTGTGGGCCGTATGGAACACCGACAACTTCAAGGACGCGATCCTCCTGGCCGCCAACCTTGCCGATGATGCCGACAGTGTCGCGGCCACCGCCGGCCAGTTGGCGGGTGCGCTGTACGGCGTGTCCGGCATGCCGCCGGAGTGGGTGGAGAAGGTTGCGTGGTCGCAACATATCCAGGAACTGGCAGCCAAGCTCTTCGATCTCTCGCCGCAGCATGATGAACTGGACGCATTGCTTTATGGCCAGCCTTGACGGTTCGGGTAGAAACTGTGAAGTACGCCACGAATCGAAACCAGAGGAACGCTTCGCGTCACGTACCTGAGGCAGGAGCCGTATGCGGTAGTTCCGCACGTACGGACTGTGCGGGGGGGGGCAGCGAATCTTCTGCTTGACTGTTTCGGTGTTCATGGTCAGTCCTGATTGGGGTAAGGAACTGCACCACTTCACCGCAGCGTAAGAGGGCGCCACTCATTTGTTGGTAGGGTCAAACGGTCATGCAGTGTCGGATTTCGTCAGCATTTATCTATGTGGCACTAGATGGCCGTGCCCCGATTTTTTCCCGGCTTGATGATTAATAATTCATCAAGTTGTCTTTTGCGCCATTTTATCACGAAAGCCAGCGCCGCATCAGGATCATCCATGAAGGCATCAAATGTAGCTGGAGCAATGGCGTAATACTCCTCGTAGTCAACCATGCCGTTGCTGACGGGGAACGAAACGTAATACTGACTAGCGTCTTCTTCGATGCCGATTGAGTACATGTGCTGACGACTGATGAAAAGGTCTTTGAATTTCATAGGGGGCCTTCAAAAAAGGGAGCGGTATTGAACCTCTTGGCGGCAATACTCGCCGCGTCTATGACGACTTCACTGTTGCCGTCAGGTAGCTTGCCACCAGGGATCCAGAATTCGTTAGCACCGGCTTCATTTCCCGATGGAACCCGCAGATTCAACTGCTTCGGATCAGGGATGTCTACCGGGACCAGTGCATTGGTATCAAGGAAATTCTCAGGCTAGCCAAGGGCTTGCTCCAACGCGAACTTGTCACCTGCTGTCTTGGCAAGTAGTTCGGTTGCTTCGTGGCCTGGCATTATGAACGACGTACCATCTCTCTGTGCGATGCCGTATTTCTCAAGGTTGGTCTGGGTCATGAAGCGTGAGGCGCCATTTTGGAATTGGGCCAAGTGTTGCGCGACATAATCTGGATATAGATAGATGGTGGAGGTCGGGTCTTTCGCCTTTGGCGATCGCAAGAATATCCTCTTCGGTGAATCCAGGTTTGTATCTGGGTTTTGGCGGCTCAACAGCCTTGTGCGATAGCTCGCGAGAGCGTTCGTTGGCAAGTAGTGGTTCAGTCTCTGCACGCCTGGCGCGCCTTGAGCTTGTGCAGGGTAGGGGGCTCGCCCCCGGACAGTTCGATACGAAACTCGGCGAAGGCGTGCTCGAGATCGGCATACTGCTGCAGCCCTTCTTCGGTGAACAGATAGCTTCCGGGGATGTCACGCCATTCCATCGGGGTGCGGATCCGCTGCTGCTTTGCCGCGTTCAACAAGAGCGTCAGCTCTACACTCAACTTCATGGCGGCCGGGTCGTGTGACTTCAGCCGGTCAATGATGACACGCAGCGCTATCGATTTTTGCCGGAGTGCGTAAATGTCCATCGTGGCTCAGCCTGCTGGGTGTAGGGTTTATAGCTTTCGTCAGTGACTGCGCTCGATGTTCAGTGGCTGGCCTGATCGAACGTCGGCAGTCAATCGGGTAGTTGAATTTTGAGGCCACGAGCCGGCTGGATGGCTACGTAATAGGCGTCTTTCAGTGCTCTGGCCAACTCGGGGTCATTTTCTTCGAATTCTTTCGAGGCAATGGCACCGATACTGAGTTGGTGGAGTTTCGATTTATCTTGCTTACGCCCTTCGAACACGGCTTTCACATAGTCAAGTTGGTTTAGTAGCATCCCATAAATGGGGTAAGCGGGACAGGCCTTGTTCCGCTGCGCGGTGATGTCGATAGCCTTCTGTACATAGCCGAGGGGGGTTGTGGGTTTCATAGTGCACCTGGTGTTATCAGTTTGAAGAGCTCGCGTTGGCCAGAGGTCATCTGCCGAGCACCGCCAATGGCGTTATAGGGTTGGGAAGGAACGGACCAGGTATCCAGTACCGGTGCCGAGGTGCTCCTCAGCAGCGTGACCTTCTCAGTGCTCTGATAGACGTTCACGATCTTGGGCACGATGGTTTCCGTTTTATAGATCTGGCCAAGCGGGTTGATCCCCAGTTGCCCTGGCACCACGTCAGGGGTAGGAGAGTACCGCATGCCTTGCCGGCCGCCGGGCATCTGGAATTGCCAAAGTGTCTTGCCCCGGTTGATTGTTTCCGTGAAGACTGGTTGAGTGAAGCCCAAGCCGTTCATGTAGCCTTCGTAGTCGGCAGGCTTATAGCCCTGTGACTTGAAGAAGTTTACAGCAGTATTTGCTCAATCTTTCTCTAATCGTGATTTTTATTTTTAGCTTGGAATTTCTTAAAGGAACTCCACTCCTCTCCATCAATCAATGCCATGTAAAATTCTGCAAATAACTGACTGAGATTACGATCGTCCTGTAAGTTGGTTTCCGGTAAGTAGCGGTAACCAGGTATGTCTCTAGCCTCCATGGGGGCATGAATTTTTCCATTTTCAGCTTTTAATAAGAGGCCGCGTAGGGAGTTGAGCATCAGCTTCGCATCGGAATTTTGATCTTCGAGAGCCTCAAGTTTTTCACGAAGCGCTGTAGCGGTAGCCTTCAGTGTGTGCGTGTTCATTGTCTATCCTAGTTATCAATAGTGCCTATGAGCTTGGTGGCCGACCACTCATTACGGTTAGGGGTAAGATATTGAAGTGCGCCACCCACCCTGTCAATGTTGCCTCCAAATTCGGTGGTAGGCGCGATCTTGCTGACAAAAACCTCTGTTGGTTTAAGTGGCGTCATTTCAAAAATTGAATATTTTGTAGCCTCACTGCCCAGCGGTAACCCTAGGCTATCAGCCAGGGTTCGGCTTCCCTGCGCAGCAGACTGCAGCTCCTCCATAGTGGTGAAAAATGGAGAGTAACGGCTTGGCTCTTGTCCCACTGGCACGATTTTCACGAGGGGCGAATCTATGATGGACAGTTTTGGAGTGTTACTGCCCGAGCCTATCTGGGAGATGGCTCGGCTGAAAATGTCCATGTCTGATGCTTTGGGGTCTGCGGCACGTAGCTTTTGCAGATATAGCTCACCATCAGGGGTGTCGAGATACTCATTAATCTGTTTGTTGCTAAGGCCTCGGGGTGCAAAAGTCTCTGAAAACATGACGCATTGAGCGCTTTTTCGATAGATAGCTCTGCGTGACGGGGAAATATCAACTCACCGTCTCCGCGCGGCAAGTTGACGGAGCATCCCAAGGTGACACGAGATGGAAGAGCTGACTTACGACAGCTATTGATGGCCTGATTCGAGGAATGTTTCAAGGTTCGCGGGTTTATTAACTCAGTTGTTTTCTGTGTAGCTGTCAGGGGTGAGGCTGAAGCCCGGATGGCTTACGCAAGTCAGCGGGGTGGGGGCGGCGAGCAGCCTGAATTCGATGGGGGTTGGAGTGAAATGGCTCATTTGAGCGCTTCCAATTGTTTGATGATTTCTGTATTTGTCATGACTACCTTACAAGTAGCGACGTGGGTGTGGATATTAGAATTAATGGCGCCCGTCAACCTGGATGCAGGCATTTTTATCACTCATGCGCTTGCAAGGCCAGCCGTCACGGGTATAGGAATCAGACTTGAAACAATACCGCTAATCATTGATCCAGCACACCTGCCAGGCAGATCCTGAAGTCAACAGCTTCTGGCAGGGTGTGTACCCCTTCGCCCACAAGCCCAGCGTCACAAGTATCCCAAGCGTAGGCGCTATGTAGAACATTGACCACAGTGTCCTGTGAACGTTCTTGGTAATTCTGGTGCATGGGCAAAAGATGGCGCAATGCCATCTCATTCATGACGGCTAATGCTAAGGATGAGCGATATTCATAGTTGACAGAGTTGCGCATTCCAGTGTTTCCTGCGCCCTCTACACTCGGCCGGCAAATCCATTTGTGATCTGGTTGGCATATTCAGGTGTTGTTGGGAACTTTGCTTGCCTGCATAGGTCGCAGCGCCTGAGACGTGGGCCGACACTGCGCAGGTCGCGCAAGCAGGATTTTTGACAAGGCGTGAACAGAATCGTGAACAGAATCTATCCCTGTACCGCAGCCGACCCCATGGGCCTCGGCGGGCAAGACGGCCTTCTCGGGCAGGGTGACCTGCCGTGGCCAAGTGTTGTAGCAGCCAGAACCTACGCCAAGATGGATGTAGGCGGCCTTTATTCGGCTGATGACATGAGTGCCGCCGAGTTTCTTGTTGCTGAACTACAGTCGTCCGAAACGCAGTTGAGTGCTGACGAAGCCGAAGAATACGCGCAGTTCCTTTATAGCCTGATTGCAAAAATGGAAAAATCGGGGCGTTTTGCCGCGGATGAACTGCTGGCCATCAAGGAGAAGGCTGAGAAGATTCCAGTCGTAGGGGCACTATTATTTTCAACTGCAAATTTACCCGGCACGCTTGCCAACGTTGCTGCGCTAGGCCATGCCGCATCCAAAGCCACCAAAGTTGAAAACCTGCTGAACATGACGGATGCCACGCGCGGCAAGCTGAAGAAGTGGGCAGCGTCACGTGGCAAACCCGGCAGTGTATCTGCCGCCAGGGCCATGAAAGGTCGCCTGAAACTGGTGCGCATGGGCGGAAACCTCTACTTCGAAATACCCGCCAATAGCCAGGCAAGTTTGTACAGGCTGCCCGGTCGGGGCAGTAACCTGCATGTGGCTGCTTTTAATACCGCCAAGGCGATGCGTGCAACTGCCCATATTGACTCGGCCGGGTACAGCAGCCGTGGCGTAGGCAAAGTACTGACGGGGGCCAAATTAGGCGGCGCATTGGCGTTCGGCCCCCAGGCTTACCTAGATGCGACGGAGGCAAAAAGCGTCTCGGAGTTCTTCCAGAAGTCAGCTTACACCCAGCCGACCAATGCATTGGCCTTTGGTGTCGGTGTATTGGTCGGCGGGCTAACAGGGCCGGCTATAGTCGTGATTGCCTTGTCTTTGGGTGCGGGTTTGGCAGTTCAGTTTGTCATGAGTGATGATTTTTCGGGGCTGGGCACTACCCTGGGTAATTTCTTGACGGGGAAGGATTAAATGTTTACCACAGAACGTTTTTTTAAAAAAATCTGGTCGGTGTGGCTGCTGGTCGTGATATTGGCCCTGATGATGACCGGAGTGGCGCCGCCATTCATGGCGGTGCCGGCGATCCTGATCATTATCGTTATGACGCTGTGGTGCATCAATTGTGCTTACCGGAGTGAGCACTTTGTAAGTTTCGCGAATTTGCGCATGTTCTTCAATATGTCAGTTGCACCAATGTTCGCATCGCTGCTGACACTGGGTGTTACCTACAAAAAAATGAAGTTGGGAGCGGCGACTTCTTTGATGTTAGGGCTCGCGCCCGTCGTGCTGGTGTTGTTGACCTATGCAATGGCTTATTACTGGCGCAGTAAAAGTGATATTCTCCATTTTAAAGGGCAGCGCGTGGAATCCATCGAGCCGCCCCAGAAAGTTCAGTGGTGGCAGGCGGGTTTGGCGGCGGGCTTGAGCAGCGTGATCTATCCGCTGATGAAAAGCCATGACGTGCCGGCCACCGGGTTGATCTACTTCTTTGCGCTAATGTCCGTCTTCATGGTGTTTTACAATCGTGACAAGATCAGTGCACTCAGAGACCTGAAAGTGCGCGAAGCCAAGGAAAACCGTCAATACACATTCATGGATATTGAAACTATTCAGAGCATGCGTGCTGCCTCGTGGTTGGGCAGGCTTTTCGCCGTACGGGCGCGCTGATGTTCACCGTTACAGGGAGTAAATTATGCTAACTGACGTTCTTTCCATGCTCGCGCCGCAAAACAGGCGATTGTTCAAACTGAATATCCTGACACAAACAGCCAACGATGAGTTTTTGCTTGAGCACTTTTCCGGCACTGAAGAGCTTTCCAAACTCTATGAATTCGATCTGGCCTTGCTCAGCCAACAGAGCGATGTAAAGCTCAAGTCACTGATTGGCAGCCAGGCCACGATAGAAATCGAGTTATCCAACGGCTCTTTCCGCCACATTAACGGCTATGTTCAGCGGTTTAGCACCCAAGGCAGCGACGGCGGCTATGTGCGTTATGCAGCCGTGCTAGGACCGTGGCTGTGGATGCTGACTTGCCGCTTCGATACACGCATTTTTCAAGAAAAATCGGTCCAGGCTGTTGTCAGTGAAGTGTTTGCCGGATTTGGCACGCTGGCCAAGTACGAATTTCGTGTAAGCAAGTCGCTCAAATCGCACAGCTACATTACCCAGTACCGCGAGAGCGATTTCAACTTTGTGCAGCGCTTGCTTGAGAGCGAAGGGCTTTTCTACTACTTCGAGCACACGGCCGACTCCCATCTGATGGTCATCACCGATGACTCCAGCACCTTGTTGCCGCTGTCCGAACAGCCGCAGATTCGCTACCACTCCGCGTCGGTTACCGAAACAGCTGATTCCATTACTCAGTGGCAGTCAACGCGGCAGCTTCAATCCGGTCAAATTGCCGTTCGCACGTTCGACTATCGCCAACCGCGCAACTTCCTACCTGTGACCATGCAAAGCTTGAATCAACAGGGCGATGTGGACAGGTTCGAGATTTATGATTTCCCGGGCCAGTACACCCATGGCAGCTACGAAGATGGCGAAGCCATCGTACGCAACCGTATCGAAGCGCTCGAGTTGATGGGCAAGACCTTCTACGGCGAGAGCAATTGCCGGGTCATGAAGCCGGGTTACACTTTTGAGTTGACCCAGCATTATCTGCACGACACCGGTGACGCCGAGAACCGTAAGTTTTTGTTGCTGAGCGTGGAGCATCGCGGCAGCAACAACTACATGACTGGCGACCAGGCCGGTTACGTCAACCGATTCGTGTGCGTGCGTAAAAAAATCGCATACCGCCCGCAGTTAAACACCCGCAAGCCTTTGATCAACGGCCCGCAGACCGCCATCGTTGTCGGCCCCCCAGGCGAGGAAATCTTCACCGACGAACTGGGCCGGGTAAAGCTTCAGTTTCACTGGGATCGCCAGGGGCAGTTCAACGATCAAAGCTCCTGCTGGGTACGTGTCGCACAATCCGGTGCCAGCGGTGGCTTCGGCAGCATCCAGATCCCACGTGTAGGCGACGAAGTGGTGGTGGTGTTCCTGGACGGCAACCCGGACCGGCCGCTGATCATGGGCAGCCTGTACAACAGCACCAACACCCCGCCATGGTCGCTGCCGGCGAACAAGACCCAGAGTGGGTTCCTGACGCGGTCGATGAAGGGCGACGGCGGTACCGCCAACTTCTTCCGCTTCGAGGACAAGGCCGGCGCCGAGCAGATCATCATGCATGCCGAGCGCAACATGGATACCGAGATCGAGCTGGATGAGACCCATGATGTGGGGAATAACCGCTCGATTACTGTTGGCGGTACGCACACCGAAACGGTCAAGAAAGACACCGTGGTGCAAGTGACCGAAGGTTCCTACACCCTGCAGGTCGATAACCAGTTCATCCAGGTGGCCGCCAAGCAGCACATCATCCTGCAGGTGGGCGACAGCAGCATCACGCTGACCCCGGAAGGCATCGAGATCAAAGGCAAGGTCATCGTGACCACCAGTACCGACACCACCCAGATCACTGGCGCCGCAGTGCGGATCAACGACTGAGGCAAGGTTCATGTACAAGCCCTCGATCTACGACCGCCTCTCCGCCAGGCGCGCAGCGCAAGAGGAGGCTGTGCGGCTGGCCAGTCTGGCGGAAGCTGCTCATGTGCCCGTGGCTGTGCCCGAGCCGGAACCGGTGCCAGCCGTGTTGCAGGATGTAGCCAGCGCTTTCACCTTCGCAGGGTTCTCCTTGCAGTTTCCGCTCGGCTTTCGTTTTCGCGACATCCAGACCACCCTCGAGCATGAAGGCGAGCCGGTCAGCCTCAGCATCCGCCGCCGTGATGTACGCGCCAGGCAGCCGCTGGAGCAACTGTTCCAGAGCGCAGTCGAGGCTTTGCGCGAATTGAACCCGCAACTGCGCGTGATTCGCCAACGTGACTGCCTCCTGGCTGGGAACCCGGCCAAGGTCGTGGACTTTCACTTCAATGCCGGCCACGAGCCTCGGCACGGTCGCCTGGTCGGCGCACTGGTGCCCATCGCCGGCAGCGATTCGCTGCAATGGCTGGATATCTCCAGCGTGATCGACCCCAGCAAGCCCGGCCTGAGCCAGTGGCTGGCCGAGTTCGACCGCATGCTCGATGGCTTCGCGCAGGGCTGACCCCGATTTTTTCGCTATCAGGAATTTTCATCGCATGGATTACGAATTACAGGAAGGCGGCATTGCGCTGCCGGCAGGTTTCGAGGACCGCACGGTCAACATGTTCGTCTTGGGTGCCAGTGTTCCAGCACCCTTGAGCATCACCATCTCGCGTGACACCTTGCTGCCGGACGAAGCGCTGCAGGCCTATGTCGATCGCCAGGTCAAGCTGCTCACCTCCAAGCTGCGCGGCTACACCCGCATGGGCAACAAGGCCGTCACGCTCTCGGTTACCGCACCCATTGCCGGCATCCAGATCGACGCCTATTACATGAACCAGGGCCGCCCGCTGTACCAGCGCCAGGCCGCCTTCATCATCAGCCCCGGGCGTGCCCTGATCTTCTCCACCACTGCACAGGCCGACTTCAGTGCCCAGCAGAACCAGGACTGGGATAACCTGTTGGCCAGCTTCACCCCGCGTGCCCCGTCCGAAACCAGCGCCGAGTCCGGCGAACAGGAGTAACACCTCATGTTCGAAGCGGCCAGGTTCGGCGACGAGATATCGCACACCAGCGCGCTCGGGGGCTTCCTGATCGGGGCCGCCCTGGGGATTGCGCTGGTGGCCACGGTGGCCATCGCCACGTTCACCTGCGGGTTCGGCGTGGCCTTGCTGGCCGGCCTCGCAGCCGGCATCGGGGGCAGCTTGCTGACCGCCGCCGGAGAGGCGATAGGCAGTATGTTCTCGTCCCCCTCAGGGACGATAACCACTGCCTCACCCAACGTGTTCATCAACAGCCGCAAGGCCGCCCGCGTCGAAAAAAGCATCGGTGCCTGCGACAAGCACCCAGGGCCGGTGCAGATTGCCGAAGGCTCGACCAACGTCTTCATCAACAGCGTCGCCGCCGCGCGCAAGGGCGACAAGCTGACCTGCGGCGCCACCATTTCCGGTGGTTCGGACAACGTCATCATCGGCGGCGGCACCTACCGTTACCTGCCCGTGGACGATGAAGTCCCGGAGTGGCTTCGCACCACCGTGGATGTGCTGATGGCCATCGCCGGTGCCGCAGGCGGTATCGCCCAACTGATCAAGGCCGGTACCCAGGCCGGCATGAAAGCCGTCATGCCTTGCGCCCTGAAGTTCACGGCCGGCTTCGTCGCCGGTGAGGTGGCCAGCCGTTACGTGGTCGAGCCCGTGGCCCGCAAGGCTATCGGCGGCCTGGTCGGCAACCCCGTCGACCTCACGACGGGCCGCAAGCTGATCCCCGATGAAATCGACTTCAGCCTGCCGGGCCTGATGCCGATCGAGTGGTCGCGCTTCTACGCCAGCGACCTGACGGTCGACAGCGTACTCGGCCGCGGCTGGGTTCTGCCCTGGGAGCAGAGCCTGCGCCGCCAGGGGGCATTCATCTACCTCACCGACAACCAGGGCCGCGAAGTCCCGTTCGTGACCCTGCAACCGGGGCAGCGCATCTACAACCCGCACGAGCAGGTGTACCTGGTGTGCACCGAGGGCGGCCACTACATCCTGCAGACCCTCGACAACCTGTTCTTCTACTTCGGCGAAGTGCCAGACACCAGCACCGAAGTGCCGCTGCAGCGTATCGAGAACGTCCTCGGCCACTTCCTGCACTTCACCCGCACGCCCGACGGCACACTGACCGACATCAGCGCCACCGGCGGCACCCGCGTGCATCTGCACTACGATAACCCGCTGGGTCGCCTGACCGACATCAAGCGCGTGGTGAACAACGAAGCGGTGGAAACGCTTACCCAGTACCGCTACGACGAACAGGGCCAGCTGAGCGCGGTGATCAACCGCAACGGCGACACCGTGCGCAGCTTCAGCTACGCAGACGGCCTGATGGTGACCCACAGCAACGCGCTGGGGCTGGGCTGCCACTACCGTTGGCAAACCCTGGGCGACAAGCCACGTGTGGTCGAGCACTGGACCAGCGACGGCGAGCACTACCACTTCCGCTACGATCTCGATAGCCGCACCAGCTGGGCCACCGACGTGCTCGGCCGCGAGCTGGAAGTGCAGTACAACGCCGACCACCGCGTGGTCGCCAGCCACGACTATGGCGGCGAGCGTTACGCCATCGAGCTTGACGAACACGGCAATATGGTTGGCCTGACCTTGCCGGACGGTAACCGCCTGCAATTCAAGTACGACGAATTCTCCCGCTTGCTCGAAGAGACCGATCCGCTGGGCCGCAAGACCACCTACGAATATCACCACCTGACCACACTAGTGACCCAGGTCAGCTACCCGGACGGCAGCACCTGGCGAGCGCGCTACGACGACAAGGGCAACCTGCTCGCCGAATTCGATGCCCTCGGCCAGATGACCGAGTACCTGAACAGCGATGACGGCCTGCCGCACACCATCATCGATGCGACCTACAAGTCCAAGTACCTGTGGTGGAACACCCTGGCCCAGGTCGAGCGCTACCAGGACTGCTCGGGCAAGAGCACGTACTACCGCTATGACGAACGCCAGCACCTGGTGGCGGTGACCGATGCGCTGAACCAGACCACCACGCTGGAGCGCAAGCCCGACGGCGAAGTGCTGCGCATCAGCCACCCGGACGGCACCACGGAAAGCTTCACCTACAACGTCTACGGGCAGGTGCTCAGCCACACCGACGGCAAGGGCCAGACCACCCGCCTGATGCGCACCGCCCGTGGCCTGCCGAGCAGCCGCCAGGATGCCAAGGGCCAACGGGTTCGGTACGAGTACGACAAGGCCATGCGCCTGACCGCGCTGGTCAACGAGAACAACGCCACGTACAGCTTTGCCTACGACGCTTCGGACCGGCTGAGCGAAGAAGTGCGGGTGGATAACCTGACCCGGCGTTTCAGTTACGACGTCGGCGGCCATCTCACACGACTGGATGAGATTGGCTATGGCGAAAATGCCGAGCGGCCCGAGCGCCATACGCTGTTCGAACGTGATGCCATTGGCCGTTTGGTTGCCAAGATCAACCGTGATGCGAGCCAGACATTCGCATACGACGACGGTGACCGGTTGCTGAGCATCGAGCGGGAACCGAGCGGGATCGGCAAGCAGCTTGGGATCACAGAAGAGAAGCTGGAATACACCTACGATCTGCTCGGTCGGCTGACCAAAGAAATCAGCCCTGACGGCGCGCTCGGCTACGAGTACGACCCGCTCAGCAACTTGACCACGCTGACCCTGCCGGATGGGCGCAAGGTCAATCACCTGTATTACGGCAGTGGCCACCTGCACCAGTTGAACCTGGACGGCCAGGTCATCAGTGACATGGAGCGCGATGACCTGCACCGCGAGGTGTACCGGACCCAGGGCAAGCTCACCAGTTGCTTCGGTTATGACGCCATGGGGCGCAAGGCCTGGCAGTTTGCCTCGACCTTGCCGGCCGACAAGCTTTCGCAGGTGCACAACACCGGCATCAATACCTCGTTGCTGGTCGAGCACGCCTACAACCCGATCCACCGCCGTTATCAGTACGACCCGGCCGGTGAACTGGTGCGTACCCTCGACAAGCTACGCGGTGAGATCAAGTACGAATACGAAGCCAACGGCCAGTTGCGCAGTCGTGATACTGGCTCGTTGATCGGCAGCGAGGAGTTCCGCTACGACCCGGCAGCCAACCGCCTGGACTTCAATGCGCGGCAGTTCGACAAGGTCAAGGACAACCGGATCAAACAGTGGCGGGATCAGGAATACCGCTACGATCCGTGGGGCAACCTGATAGAGAAACGCTCTGGGCACAGCAAGCTGCAGCACTTCGCCTATGACTG
>NZ_JBICKE010000036.1:0-50534 GCF_043103865.1 Pseudomonas sp. yb_5 | reverse complement strand
AAGCGCTGCTGCCATGGAACTGTTCGCCAGAGATGCCACGGTAACCTTGGCTTCCACCTTGTGGTAGGTGGGGTTCATGGATCGGTTACGATAGCTGTGCTCCGCGAAGGGCGGCAATGGGTCGATAGCGGCCTTCTCAGTAAGCTCTGCTCATAAGGTTGTTTGGAAATTAAGCTGGGCTACTGTAATCCTAATGATGCCCAATATAAATACTATTGACAGGCACCTATCGGCCAGGAGCAGCCAATCTTCGTTTACGCGGTAAGGCAGGAAACTTAAACTATCAACGGCACCGCCATGACTAAACTTCCGAACGAAGCTGTTCCAAGATGAACCTTAACCTTCGCAAGAGCTCGTCATAGGTCACGATGTCTGCGATGTGCTTGTAGTGGCGTCGGGTCACTTCAAGATCACGCAGTTGCGCGTATGTGAGGCCTTTCTCCCGTCCCATTATGATCACGCCACAAGGATTCGTGATCTTGATCTGGAAACTCGGCGGTAACCTATTACCAATTTGCTTCCGCAGTTCAGCCTCGCCCTTCGGCCCTCCACGGTTGAGATGGCGCAGGTATTTCTCAATCTGCATCACAGTGCCAGAAAGGTCTCGCGAAGCGATGTGATTGTCGCGGTAGGTCGTTGAGCTTACTAGCCCTCTGGCGAATGGTCGCTTGATCTCGATTACATCAACGTTCCCAGATGCATCGACCAGCAGAAAATCGAGATATCGTTTGGTCTCACTATCAGTATCTCGAATCTCGATTTCTGGGAAAGCTGCGATATATTTTGGGTTCAGCAGGCATACGATTTGAAGGATTTCTTTTTGCCATGCCGCTTCAGAGTAGCCGTCTTCGCTGTCAAGCATGTGTTCTAATTGCTCCAGCAGAAACTCATATTTGGCAATCTCCGCTTGGCGCACTGGTTGAAGCAGGTCCTTACCCCTGGCTAGCACGCGCTTATTTACGTAGGCATTGAGCTTGGCTTCGGCGTCTATCTTGGCATCCGTATACTGCCTTACGACATTGCTAACCCTCGCCCGAATGTAACGGCGAACCTCGTAATTAGTCGGAAATTGAGCTATGAGCTTCTCGTACTCGGAGATAGGGATAGCGTCTGACTCGCTTCCACCAATGACGATGCGACTAGGTTTTAGTTCAGCAATCACTGCCAATATCGATACCTTACGATCAGTGCTGAACCATCGCCATGTCACCGGGGCATCTTTTGATAGTAAAACCGGTATATCGATGTCCAAAACCGCGGGATCTATGCGGAAATAACCACCTTCACTACTACCGATCTTGAATGCCAGCCATGGATCGTCAAAATAGTCCGGATTACTTAAGCCCGCGTCTAAGAAAGCGACTCCCTCAAACGGTTGCTGATCATGCGCGGCGAGGTGTCCATCAGAAAGATGGAAGGTGCCTTTGATCACAACCTCGTCCCTTTCCTGAAGCTTTCTAAGCACCCAATCTGTTCCGTCGCGCGGGCGGTACACGAGGATGAGTTGATCTCCATCATTTTCAAAGTCTACTGCGGTCGTGGTCATAGCTTACGCCCTCTGGGCCTTACGAATTCTGTCGGTCACAATTTCCCAGCTTTTTCTTTATGGCCAGCAGCGGCGCTAAGTTATCTAAGAAGAGCGTTAAGCCCATTCGAGGCCCGATTTGATTAGGCATACGGATGGGGCGTCGCCGGCCGTGAGTGCCCTCTACGAGGGACAGCAATGGGCCGATAGCGGCCTTCTCAGCAGGCTCTACTCACAAGCTGGGAAATTCAGCTAGGCTACCGCAACTCGGGCGATAAAAAATATAGACTAGCCATCCCAAGCTGGTGAGAGGTCTTAGGCACGTCGCGCGGCGAGCAATATCGAGGCTGCGCCCGACAGCAGTACCGCGCAGATGCGGTTGAAGAAACGCTTCCCTTTGGGATCATTGAACCAGCGTCGCAGGTGCAACCCGATTAAGGCATAGCCTGCCAGTGCGATCATCTCGAGTACCAGGAACAGAGCACCCAGCATTGCAAACTGCGGCGCGACATCATGCGCTGGGTCTATGAATTGTGGTAAGAATGCTGTGAATATCAATATTGCTTTTGGATTTCCAGCTGCAATGAGAAACTCTTGTTTCGCTAGGCCCACAAGACTTCTTGGTTTGGTATCGCTCGTCTCCTGATTTTGAATCTTTGCTGTCCAAAGTTTAAAAGCTAAGTAGAATAGATAAGTAGCGCCAAGAAACTTGATACCTAGAAACACCAGCTCGGACGTTTCAAGTACAGCCGTTAACCCCGCTGCTGCGAGCGCTATCATTGCTGCAAAAGCAATTAGCCTTCCGGCGCCTGCAAGACATGAAGCCAAGAAGCCATAATGTGTGGCGTTATTAACCGAAAGCAGGTTATTTGGGCCGGGAGCCATGTTCAGCGCAAAGCAGGCAGGTATGAATATGAGTAGTGTGGAGATGTTCATGATTTCTCGTTATTTCTGTGAATTTTGGTTTGGACATCATTGATGAAGTCTTTTTTTTTTTCAATCCCCTGCGTGCTGAGCGCCGGCTAGCAGCATCATCTCGGCATGATCATGTGTCCACTGGTTCCCCCTTTGAGTGATAATATATACTTCGGTTTTTCATGTTTAGAGTGGAATCAAGGGCATGCAAGCGTCACAGGGAGTGGTCTACAGCTATCTGCGGTTCTCTGACCCGCGCCAAGCAGCAGGGAACAGTGCGGACAGGCAGGCTGAGTATGCGAAGTCATGGGCTGCGGCAAGGGGACTCACACTAGACGAGTCGCTTTCCTTGAGGGATGAGGGCCTTTCTGCCTTTCTGCCTTTCACCAGCGGCACATAAAACAGGGTGCCTTGGGCGTCTTCCTGCAGGCCGTTGATGAGGGGCGTATCCCGGCCGGCTCTGTATTGGTTGTTGAGGGCCTGGATCGTCTCAGCCGGGCAGAACCGATACAAGCGCAAGCCCAGTTGGCCCAAATCATCAATGCGGGCATTACCGTGGTCACCGCGAGCGACGGCCGTGAGTACAACAGGGAAAGGTTGAAGGCGCAGCCAATGGACCTGGTCTATAGCCTTCTGGTCATGATTCGGGCTCATGAAGAGAGCGATACCAAAAGTAAGCGCGTAAAGGCTTCAATCAAGCGCTTGTGTGAAGGCTGGATCGCTGGCCATTACCGTGGTTTGATCCGCAATGGCAGCGATCCTCGCTGGGTCCGCCTCGTCGACGGTGACTGGCAGTTGATTCCTGAGCGTACCGAAGTTGTGCGATTTGCCATCGAGAAGTATCGCGAAGGGTATGGCGCTGATCGAGCTTTCAGTATGATGCAGGAGCGGGGCTTCGATACTTCTTATCTCGGGATCTCTGCACAGCAGATTTATCGCCTGATCAAGTTAGTGGCTTTGAAAGGTGCGAAGCATATTTGTGTCGACGGTGAGGACTACCTGCTGGAGGACTATTATCCACGGTTACTCTCGGATGTTGAGTTCGAGGAATTACAGCTATTGCGAGGTCAGCGAAGTCGTCGGCGAGGGAAGGGGGCCATTCCTGGGATAGTGACCGGTATCGGTATTACCTACTGTGGCTACTGCGGCACCGCAATGACTGCGCAGAACGTGATGCATAAGGTTCGACCTGATGGGACTTTGACGGATGGACATAGGCGTATCATGTGCATGTCCTACATGAACAAAGGTGGGTGCGACGTTGGCGGAAGTTGTAGCGTTGCACCTGTCGAGCGGGCTGTTATGTCGTTTTGCTCAGACCAGATGAACCTGTTGCGTTTACAGCAGCCAGCAGGACCGAGTGGCGATCTGCAGCAAGGGGTTATGAGCTCGCGAAAGCAGGTAGCTGATCTCGAAGCCCAGCTCGGCAGGCTAACCGAAGCGTTGGCATTGGACGAGAGTGATGGTGTATTGCCGATTGCGTTCCTGCGTAAAGCCGCCGGCACCGGAGGCGTGGTTCATGCAACCGTTCGGGCCCAACTTGACCCAGCGCATGCTCAACGAATTGTCGCCATCACCGACGACGGCGATCGGGGACTGATTGCACTGCAGTCCTGTCAGGCCTACGTGCGCGAAGTCACCAAGTAAAAAGATGGGAGCCAAGTGAATCCGTTCAATATCTAATCTGACCCCTAAGAGAGAATTATCTGAGGTGGAAATTTGCTAAAGTAATGGCGGTGATTTATGTCGCTTTGGGAGAATTGGATGGAATATTTACTAAGCTTGCTGTCTGGTGGGGTTAGTGGGGCAGTGCTAGTCTGGCTTACTAAAAGTTGGATCTCTGAGCGGCTAAAGCAATCCATTGGGCATGAGTACTCAGCTAGGTTGGAGCAGCATAAGTACGAATATTCTCAGGAGTTGGAAAAGCATCGGGCTGACCTGAGTGCGCAGTTAGAACAGGCGCGGCATTATAATCAAGTTAGCCAGCTTAGAACATCTTTGTTTTTTGATCATCAACGAAGCGCTTTTGCAGCAATCATAAAGCAAGCGGTAAAAGTTAACGATAAATGGGCGGAAGGTTACAATCCAGAGGAAGGTCTATACGATGCTGTGCCAAGGGCTGAGTATCAGGAATTGGTCTCCCTATTTTACGAGCATCAGTTGTTCTTGGATGACGAATGTTTGGTTTTGATGACGGTATTAATGGAGGCGTATACAGACTCCTATCCTTATTATGATGGGGAGAAAACGCATTATAAGGATAATTCGCAAATTTTAGAGTTTGTTGGTTATGTTGTTCCAAGGATGGCTTCGATTTTTAGAGGAAAGATTGGGGTGGGGGGTAATGCTGCGCACCTACAAGAAGTTGTTGTGTTGGCTGCGATGATTTTGGTTAATGGTATTAATCTAAGAGTCTTGGGTTTGGATTTTCCACCTAAGGGTGGGCTTTGTGCTCAGAGTAAGCATGGTGCAGCTGATATGGTTAAAAACGGTACAGAAAATATTTCGGCGCTTTTGCTTAAGCTTTGTGAGCTAGACAGCTATCTAAGTAAGGGTGAAGTAATGTTCGTGGATATTCAGTTAAAGGTGCGACGTTGCCTAGGGGTCTTAAGGAACTTGTTGAACAGTGGCGATGCATCATGAAAACCCTCGCATTCTGGAGTGCCGGCGGGGGAGACTTTGCCGACCTGGGTTGTGACGCTGGGGAGCAAGAAATCGTGCGCCATACCATGCCTCTCTACGCCAATTAATTTATTGAGCGCTTAATGCCAACAGGTGCGTAAGTCCCAATTAATTGGGGCTCAAGCACCTGTTTCTATTTCAACTGCAGTCCAATTGGTATGCGCAACTAGAACAAGCGAATGCGCATCACCAACTGATCGAGATCTGTCCCGCTATCCCGCGAGTACAAAATAAACACTATTTACCCTTTCTTGCGAAATATTCGTTGGCTTTTTGAAGAAGGTCAGCGGTAAATTTACCGCGTTTCAGAGCATCTGCTGAGGGTTTTCCAGCTTCTCTAACTATATCTTGGCAGATGACGAACTTATTCATATATGCTCGGTCTTCAGATAGTAGCGAAGAAATTATTTTGTTAGCGTACGTTTCAGCCGCATTTGAAGATGGGGATGGCATTTCAGTTTTGCCGTGTACGACCCATTTGTATACCTGGATAACATGCCAGCGGAGCTTTAGAAAGCTCTGGGCGCCATTTTTTCTTCCGTTAACAAGAGTGTTGTACTTATACAGCGCTAAAGCTGATGCGTAGTACAATGACTCATGGTCGGTGTCGCAGAATAGATCATTCCCGCTTGCGGAAAAAATTTCTTTAACATATCGCGCGGAATTGTGGGGTTGGTTTAGTACCATTGCGGCATAGGAGCGTGCCAGCTCCCGTACATCGAAAATTCTTGTATTCTGGTAACCAGCAGACCCGTATTCCTTTTCTCGCCGCTCAAAATATATTTTGCTATCTGGCGGGTTTTTAGTGTTTTTGGCGTCAAAATATTTTTGTACCAGCTTTGCTTTGTTCTTTAAACCGTGGAACGACTCGGTCTGTACTTCTGTCTGGTTGTTGGTTGCTGCGATTATGTCTTCGGATACATCGGTGTTTGCTGATTCAATAAACTTTACTACAAGATTCACTGAGTCGTTGAGGAGGTGTTTGTTAATAAATAGTGTGTTACTCGTTTGACATCCGTTGATAATCTGATAATTGGTCAGATTGATCTCTTTTGTATTTGGTGTAAGTGTTAGCTCAGGGGCTACAATGGTAATGCCATTGTTAAGAACCGAGAAGAGATCTTTCTTAGTGGCGTCTTCAAGCGTCGCTTGAATTTTGCCGTTGACCTCGTTGGTGATTCCAAGGAATGATCGGACGTTTTCGTCGAAAACTCGATGATTAAGGTTTCCTTCACTGTCGGAAATCACATTTGTGACGAAGTCTAGCGCATTCGCAATGCCGATGTAAGATTGTGGGATGTGGGCGATCTTGGGCATTCCAAAATAGTCGATTAGTTTTAACGTCGCTTCATTGGTTTCGGTTGCGGCTGCGTAAAGTTTCAATAGTTCTGCACGGCCCATTGGCGACACATGGACCTCATGAAATAATTCTGTGCCTTCAACTTTTCTTGATAGCGCTTTGAAAGAGGCTGAAATCTCTTTTGCCTCTCTGTAGGTTCCGCTTGTACAGTAGTAGGCATGAAAATTAGGCAGTCTGTTTTTTACTTTCTTTAAGTTTTTGAGGATGATGCTAAATATCTTTAGTGAGTTAACGTTAAGCTTGCCTTGCGGGTATTGAGGCTTCAGGCTTAGAAAATCTTCTACTCCCACGCTGAAATTATTTATTTCGCTCTTCTTGAATGCCTCACCGCTTTTGCTTTGTGTGAAAATAATTTCGGCGCTTAGGTTTGTTTTGTGCTTTGCGAAGATGTTGGTAGCGTCGTCTACTGTAGTTATCAAGTCCCCATCAATTATAATGGAAATCCCGTCAATGGACGCGTCGTCTTCCTCGGTGGTGATGTCTTTTGGATTAAAACGCCCTAGATAATGCTTGGAGGTAACGCAATAATTCGAAAAATATTCGAATAGTTTTGATTCTGGAGTCTTTTGGGGGAACTGAAAATCCTTTTGAAGTCCTTCGATGTGGTTTTCGATAATGATGTGCATCGGTCATTCCTTGGTCCTGGTGGCGACCTGCCATTGTGGCACGGGACGCGGAGATTGAGCACCTGAGGTGGCCGTTTTCTTGGACGCCGCGGACTAAACCATGGAATGTATATTAGTAATCACTAGGTAACCCCAAGGCCATCCTGATCTTCACCGCCTTCCTGCCGCAGTTCGTCTCGGTCGGTAGCAGCACCCCGGTAAGTGAGCAGTTCCTTTGGCTGGGTGTGTTGTTCCTGCTGCTGGAATGGGCGGCCATCGCCATCTACTCAGGCCTGGGCGCCTACATGCAGCGTTGGTTCAGCCAGCCCGGCCCACGCCGGATGTTCAACCGGGTCAGCGCGTCCTTGCTGGGCTGCGCGGGTCTCGGTCTGCTGGCTGCGCGCCGCTAGAACTGCCAGCGCACGCCCAGGTTCACGCCGCTGGCTTCCTGCTGGCGGCTGTCCAGGTTGGCGGTGTACTGCACGCCGCCATGCAGGCTCAGCGCTTCGTTGACCTGCGCTACCACACCGCTTTCCAGTTGCACTGAGGTATAGCGGTAATCGGTCTTGATCTTGTCTGCGTCATCGAAGGTCAAGGTGTCGCGGCCACCGTCGCCGTGCCACAGGTTGACCTGCGCAAAGGGCTGCAACAGGCGCCCGCTGCTCCCCGTGAACGCACCCTCCAGGCGCAGGCCCAGGCGGCCGGTCAGCTCGACCTGGGCGTCATGACTGATGCGCGAGACGCTGTCGCGGGCGCTGTCCAGCGCGACCTTTTGCGCAATCAGTTGAGCTTGCGGTTCCACGCGCCAGCGCTCGGACAGGGTGATGGGGTAGCCCGATTCCAGTGAAGCTGTCCAGGCGTGGCCGTCGAGGTTCAGCGTGTCGCCACGATCGGAGCGGGCGCGGCCATCCAGGTGGGTGTACTGCAACACCGCGTCCAGGTACGTGCCCTGTGGCCCGACCAGCGTCCAGTAGGTGCCCACGCTATCGCCATCGAGCTTCAGGTCGCCCACGCCGCGGTCGTGAACGGCCAGGGCAAACCCTTTGACGTCGGCGTCCAGGCGGCTGTGGCTTACGTAGATACCAACATGCTGGCGGTAACCATTCTCGCCAACCTTGGCATACAGATCCTGGCCCACCTTGAAACCGTACAAGTCGCCATCCAGCCTCGGGCTGACCGTGCCGCTCCATTGCTGGCGCAGAGCGCCACCGTAGGCTTGCCCCCAGCTGGCGGGCAGGGCGCCTTCACCCTGGAGTAACAGATGGTCGCCCTGGCGCTGGTGAAAGGTGCCCAATGCCTGACGGGCGATGATCGCGGCACCCCGTGGCGCTGCGGCATAAACCGGGACCTCGGGGCGGTACAGTGGCAGGCTTTCGCCCTGCACTGGGGCAGGCAGCTCGGCCTGGCCGGGCGCGGGCGCAGCGACGGGCGGGGTGACGGCCGGGGCGATCACCGGCGCCTCGCCCGGTGCCGGCACAGGGGCTGGAGCGGGCGGCGCAACCAGCGTCGAGCGCAGGTACCAGCTGTTTTCACTGCCAGCAGTGACACCCCCTTTGAACAGCCGATAGTCGTAGGCACCGGCCGATAGCCTCTGGGGCTGTACAAAGGCGGTGGCCGTGCTGGTGGCGCCGTCAAGGGCTTCGACCACCTGGATGCCGTTCTGCGCAGTCGCTGCACCTGCGCCGTTGAGGTTGTTGATGAGCACCTGTGTAGAGCCAGCGATCGCGCCGCGGCTGATCACCAGGCGATCGGAAGCAGCGCCATCGCCGGCCAGCACGCTGTTCAGGCGCAGGGCGCCGTTGTTGCCGGTGTAATCGCCCTCGATGCTCAAGCGGCCCATGGCATCATTGCCGGCGGTGAGGTCAAGTGTGCCTGCGTTGCTGATTGCGGCGCGCTGGCCTGGGGCAAACGCAGTGATCACCCCTTGGCGTGAAGTGATGCTGCTGCTGGCGTCGAGGGTGAGGCTGCCCGTGCTGCTGTCACTGTCGCCCAGTACCAGCGTGTCATCCAGTGCCAGCCGGCTGCCGTTGTTCAGCGCCACGCGCTCCCAGTTCACATAGTGGGCACCGCCTGCCGGCTGGCTGGCATCGAACGTCAGGCTGTCGTTACCTCCGCCGCCGTCCAACGTGATACTCAGTACCTCGGGCGTGAGGCCTTTGAGCAGTGCCGTGTCATTACCTGGCCCCGCATCCACGCGCCCGCCAATACGGCCACCGTCCCAGGTGAAGCGGTCGTTGCCAGTGCTCAGCAGCACATCACCACCAACCTGGCCGCCATGCATCAGGACCTGGTCATCGCCACCGCTGACGCTGATATTGCCGCCGACGTTGCCATCGAAGACTTCGATGTAGTCCTTGTCGAAGGCCGCGATGACGTTCCGGTCGACGCTGCCGCCACGCATGATGAAGGTGTTCTCGTCCAGCCGCATGTTGACGTTGCCGATACGCCCGTCGTCCATTTCGGCATAGTCGCCGCTGTCGAACGTGCCCTTGATCCAGCCACCGGTCATGTGAAAGGTGTCCAGGCCATCACCCTGGTTGAGGTTGCCTTCGATGACGCCGCTGCTCATGGCGAAGTCATCGATGCCGGCGCCCTGGTGGATGTTGCCGCCGACGCTGCCAGAGGCCATGTCGATGCTGTCTCTGCCGGCGCCGAAGGTTACGTCGCCGGTGATGGCGCCGCTACCGGATGCCGGGAATACCAGGCGGTTATCACCGTTGGTGTCCACCAGCGAGGGCGCAGTGCCGCTGTCACAGGTGTAGGTGTCGTTACCCGGGCCGGGTGAGATGGTGCAAGCCGCGTGTGCCGCGGGCGTGACTATGCCCAGCAGCGGCAGCGAACCCAGGGTCAGCATCAGGCGTAGACGCATCAGGAAAACCTCCATTCACCAGGGGGACCTGCGCACCACGCGTGGTGTGCAGGGTTACCGGGGTTGTATAGAGGAGTGCGTCACGATCACAACTGGCAAAAATGTCAGGTGGCAAAAGGCTAGCTCATTAGTCGCGGTAGAACGTTTGCACCAGGTGGTAGCCGAATTTGCTCTTGATCGGCCCGTGTACCACACGCAAAGGCTTCTTGAAAATCACCTGGTCGATGGCACCGACCATCTGCCCTGGGCGGATTTCGCCCAGGTCACCACCACGCTTGCCGGATGGGCAAAGAGAGAACTTTTTGGCGAGCACGTCGAAAGCCTCGCCGTTGGCGATGCGCTGCCTGAGCTTTTCGGCTTCGTCAGCGGTCTTGACCAGTATGTGGCGGGCTTGGGCTTTCATGGGCTACCTGTGTATCGGGAAAAAAGGCGGCATTATGCCTGATTGAATCCAGTAGTAGCGATCGCGCCCAAATGGCCGCGATGAATGTCAGATCTTCAGCTCTGCGCGATCGCGAAACTGCTCCAGTGCCTCCGGGTTGGCCAGGGCATCGGTGTTCTTCACCGGCCGCCCATGCACCACATCGCGAATCGCCAGTTCCACCAGCTTGCCACTGATGGTGCGCGGTATGTCGCTGACCTGGGCGATCACCGCCGGCACATGGCGGGGTGTGGTGTACTGGCGTATTACCTGGCGGATGTGCTGGCGCAAGGCTTCATCCAGCTGCAGGCCTTCTTGCAGGCGCACGAACAGCACCACCCGCACATCCCCGTTCCAGTCCTGGCCGATGGCCACGCTTTCCACAACCTGTTCGACCTTTTCCACCTGGCGGTAGATCTCCGCCGTGCCAATGCGCACACCGCCCGGGTTGAGCACGGCGTCGGAGCGACCGTGGATCACCATGCCCCCGCTGGCACGCTGCTCGGCGTAGTCGCCCTGGGCCCACACCCCCGGAAACTGGCTGAAGTAGGCATCGTGGTAACGGCGGCCGTCCGGGTCGTTCCAGAAACCGAGTGGCATCGAGGGGAAGTTGCGCGTGCACACCAGTTCGCCTTTGTCGTCCACCACGGGCTGACCCTGCTCGTTCCACACCTCCACCGCCATACCCAGGCCCTTGCACTGGATTTCGCCGCGACGCACAGGCAGGGTCGGGTTGCCTAGCACGAAGCAGGAGACGATATCCGTACCGCCCGACATGGACACGAGCCACAGGTCGGCCTTGATCTTGTCATATACATAGTCATAGCTGTGCGGTGACAGCGGCGAACCGGTGGACATCAGCAGCCGCAGGCTGGTCAGGCAGTGGCTGGTGGCGGGTTCCAGGCCTGCCTGCTCCAGTGCCGCCAGGTACTTGGCGCTGGTGCCGAAGGCGTGGATGCCCTCGGCCTCTATCAGGTCCAGAAGGCGCCCGGGGCCCGGGTGGAACGGCGAGCCGTCGTACAGCACCAGCGTGGCACCCACCGCCAGACCGCTGGCCAGCCAGTTCCACATCATCCAGCCGCAGGTGGTGTAGTAGAACAGCACGTCGTCGGCCTTCAGGTCGTTGTGCAGGCCGTGTTCCTTGAGGTGTTGCAACAGCACGCCTCCGGCGCGATGGACAATGCACTTGGGCACGCCGGTGGTGCCACTGGAATAGAGGATGTACAGCGGGTGGTCGAACGGCAGCGGGGTGAAACGGGGCTCGCCGCCGGGCTGGAAGAAGTCATCCCACAGGCTGACGTTGGCTGCCTGGAACTCGTCGGCACGCGTGCCTTTACGGGTATGGGGCACCACGATCAGTTGCTCCAGGCCAGGCAGCTGCGCGCACACCTGGTTGACCTTGGTCACCTGGTCGATGGCCTTGCCTGCATACTGGTAACCGGCGCAGACGATCAGCAGCTTGGGTTCGATCTGGCCGAAGCGGTCGATGATGCCGTGCACGCCGAATTCGGGCGAGGAGGAAGACCAGACTGCGCCAAGGCTGGTGCAGGCGAGCATGGCCACCAGTGTTTGCCAGGTATTGGGCATGATGGCCGCTACCCGGTCGCCCGGGACGATACCTGCAGCCTTGAATGCCGTTTGCAGCCCGGCCACCTGTGCGGCCAGTTCAGCATGGCTGAACACTTCGCGTTGGCCGTCTTCGCGTACGGCGACCACGGCCGGGCGGTCGTCGCGGCGGCGCAGCAGGTGTTCGGCAAAGTTCAGGGTGGCATTGGCGAACCACTGTGCATCGGGCATCTGCGGCCCTTCGCTGAGCACCTGGCTGGGCGGGGTATGCCAATGCACGTGGAAATACTCGGCAAGGGTTTGCCAGAAGGCGCCGCGCTGTTCGATGCTCCAGCCGTGCAGGGCCTGGTAATCGTCGAGTTGCAGGTTGTAGCGCAGGTTGACCCGGCGGCGGAAGGCATCCATCCGGCTGGCCTCGATCTGCGTTGTGGACGGGCGCCAGAGCACATCGTTCATGCCGAATCTCCTTTACCGGAACAAAGCAGGCTCAGTGCAGGATCAGCCTTGTGTTGCGAAGAAGCTGATCCTGCAGAGAAAGCGGTTCTGCTTACTCTACTTTAGCCTTTTGCACATCCTGCGATGCCGACCACACGCGGTAGCGCACTTCGACATCCTTGGGCGCATACACCACCACCGGTAGCTTGCTGTTGTAGCGCAGCAGGAAGCCGTCGCCGACCACCGGCACGAAGGCTTCGGTCTTCTTGCCGTCCGGGCAGGCCATCAGTGTGCTGGCCGGGCCGCTGACGTTGTCCAGGCGATAGTAACTGTAGCCCCAGCCTTCCAGGGTGCGTTCTTCAAGGGTGCCGCCCAGGCGCTGGCGATTGCAGTCGACCTGCAGGGTCTTGCCAGCGAGGATTTCCAGTTTATAGGCCGACTCATCGGCCTGGGCCGGCAGGTGGATGACCTGCCGGGTGAAGCCTTTTTCCGCCTCGGGGTAGGGCGCGATGTCCTTCAGGCTGGCGGCCATCGCAGGTGCGACAGTGGCCAGGCTCAAGGCCAGAATCGCGGTCATTGGGGTAGGGCGCATAAGGCCTCCTTGCTGATAAACGAATGCGCGGCCGTCGCCAGGCCCAGGCCGCCCGTCACTGGGCCAACCAGCCACCATCGACGTTCCAGGCGGCGCCGCGAACCTGGCTACCGGCCTCGCTGCACAGAAAGAGTACCAGCTCACCGAGGTGTTCGGGGGTGACGAAAGCCAGCGACGGTTGCTTTTCTGCCAGCAGATCGTGCTGCGCTTGCAGCCGATCGCCACCCTTGGCTGCACGATCGTCGATCTGCTTTTGCACCAGAGGCGTCAGCACCCAGCCCGGGCATATGGCATTGCAGGTGACATGACTGGTGGCGGTTTCCAGGCCGACCACCTTGGTCAGGCCGACCACACCATGCTTGGCTGCCACGTAGGCTGCCTTGCCCATCGAGCCGACCAGGCCATGCACCGAAGCGATATTGATGATGCGCCCCCAGTTGCGTGTGCGCATGCCCGGCAGCGCCAGGCGCGTGCCATGGAATACGGCCGACAGGTTCAGGGCGATGATCTTGTCCCAGCTTTCCGGCGGGAACTGTTCGACGGGTGCCACATGCTGGATACCGGCGTTGTTGACCAGGATGTCGACGCCGCCGAACGCTCGTTCGGCCAGGTTGAACAAGGCCTCGATCTGGATCACATCCGACAGGTCGGCCGGGTGATGCACAACCTTCACCCCGTGCCGGGCAATTTCCGCCATGGCGGGGCCCGGGTCGCCAAAGCCGTTGAGCACGATGTTGGCGCCAGCCCGGGCCAATACCTGGGCGATGCCCAGGCCAATGCCGCTGGTGGAACCGGTGACGAGTGCAGTTTTGCCTTCAAGGGTCATGCAATGCTCCTTAGACGATGCCAGTGGCGTAGAACGTGGCGATGACCACGAACACCGCCAGGGTCTTGATCAGGGTGATACCAAAAATGTCCTTGTAAGCCTCGCGGTGGGTGAGGCCGGTCACCGCCAGCAAGGTGATCACCGCGCCGTTGTGTGGCAGGGTGTCCATGCCGCCGCTGGCCATGGCGGCTACCCGGTGCAGCACTTCCAGCGGGATGTCGGCCGCGTGGGCGGCGGCGATGAACGTGTCGCCCATGGCGGCCAGGGCGATGCTCATGCCGCCCGAGGCGGAGCCGGTGATGCCGGCCAGCAAGGTCACGGTGATGGCTTCGTTCACCAATGGGTTGGGGATGCCGCGCAGGGCGTCGGCCAGCACCAGAAAACCCGGCAGCGACGCGATTACCGCGCCAAAGCCGTATTCCGAGGCGGTGTTCATGGCTGCCAGCAAGGCACCGCCCACCGCGCTTTTGGTGCCCTCGGCCAAGCGTGTACGAATGGCGCCAAAGGCGCACACCAGGACCATCAGGATGCCCACCAGCAACGCGGCCTGCACAGCCCAGATGGCCGTCAGCTTGGCCACGTCGCTTTGTACCGGTGCACTCATGCCTGGCAGTTGCAGGCTGTGACTGGGGCCGTACCAATGCGGTATCCAGTGGGTGAACACCAGGTTCATGACCCCCACCAGTATCAGCGGCGACAGCGCCAGCCAAGGGTTGGGCAGGCTCAGGTCGGCAGCGGTTTCCGGTTCGTTGCGCAGGTCGGTGCCATAACCTTCACCGGCGCGCAGGGCCTTGTTGCGCTGGCGCTGCAGGTAGGCCATGCCGGTAAAGAACACGAACAGCGTGCCGATCAGGCCCAGCCACGGTGCGGCCCAGGCGGTGGTGTTGAAGAAGGTGCTGGGGATGATGTTCTGGATCTGTGGGGTGCCGGGCAGGGCGTCCATGGTGAACGAGAATGCGCCCAGGGCGATGGTGGCCGGGATCAGGCGTTTGGGGATGTTGCTCTGACGGAACATTTCGGCGGCGAACGGGTACACCGCGAACACCACCACGAACAGCGAAACACCGCCGTAAGTGAGCAGGGCACAGACCAGTACGATGACCAGCATCGCCTGGCGGGTGCCGAGCAGGCGGATGGCCGCGGCGACGATCGAGCGGGAGAAACCGGACAGCTCGATCAGCTTGCCGAACACCGCGCCCAGCAGGAATACCGGGAAGTACAGTTTGATGAAACCGACCATTTTCTCCATGAACACCCCGGTGAAAGCAGGGGCGACGGCAGAAGGGTCGGTGAGCAGGACAGCGCCGAGGGCGGCGATGGGGGCGAAGAGGATTACGCTGTAACCGCGGTAGGCGGCCAGCATCAGCAAGGCCAGAGCAGCGAGTGCGATGAGCACGGTCATCGGGGTGGGTCTCCTGGGTGAGTCTTGTTTTTATCGTTGAGCAGGAGATAGCGGGAATCGTGCCAACTATGTAACTGGCTGATTTTTAAGGGTTAAAGGGTTTTGTTAGAAGTCTATGTCTACATTCAGAGACGCCAGGGGCTGCTTTACAGCCCATCGCTGGCTTGCCTCCGGTAAAGGGCGGAGCCCTGGCGGTAATCTCAAATAAGAAACAAGAGTCTCCAATCAGAGACCAAGTGCCGCCATCTTCTTGTACAGCGTCGACCGCCCCAGCCCTAGGGCTGCCGCTGCCTCTGGTACTTTTCCTCCCTGTTCGGCCAGCGCCCCGGCAATCAGGCCGCGTTCAAAGGCCTCGCACGCCTCGCGGTAGGTCTGCCGTTTGGGCGCCTCAGCCAGCGGGCTCAATGGCCCCAGTGCCGCACGCAGGTCCGCAACCCCCAGCCGGGGCTGATCCGCCAGCAAGGTCGTGCGCTCCAGCACATTGCGCAGCTCGCGAATGTTCCCCGGCCAGGCATGCCTGGCCAGCAGTTGCTGCGCTTCAGCTTCCAGCTCGTACTGGCTGCCCAGCTCAGCCAATATGGCCTCGCAAAGCGCCGGCAGGTCCTCCAGCCGTTGCCGCAACGGCGGGACATCGATCGGCAGCACATTCAGCCGGTAATACAGGTCGGCGCGGAAGGCCCCGCGGGCCATGGCAGCCTGCAGGTCGATGGAGGTGGCGGCGATGATGCGCACATCGCTGCGCAGCATCTGGTTGGACCCGACCGGCTCGTATTCCTTTTCCTGCAGCACCCGCAGCAGCTTGCTCTGCAGGGCCAGCGGCATGTCGCCGATCTCGTCGAGGAACAACGTGCCGCCTTCGGCCAGTTGCAGCTTGCCGCTGCGCCCTTTGCGATCGGCACCGGTAAAAGCACCCGGCGCAGTGCCGAAGAATTCGGCTTCCAGCAGCGTCTCCGGGATGGCTGCGCTGTTGATGCTGACAAAGGCCTTGTGCGCCCGTGCTGACGCTGCGTGAATGGCGTGGGCCAGCAGTTCCTTGCCGGTGCCGGTTTCGCCCAGCAGCAACACGGGTGAATCGCTGCCTGCGCCACGCCGGGCGCGTCGCTTGGCTTCCAGGCTGGGCGCGCTGCTGCCTACGAACTGGGCGAAGCTGTATTTGGCCTGGCGGGCGCGCAGTTGCGAGCGGGTCGAGGCCAGTTCCTGCTGCATGCTGGCGTAGCGTTTGAGCAGCGGTGACAGGCTGCGCAGTTCGTCGAACAGGGCAAAGCCGATGGCGCCGATCAGCGTGCCCTGGTCGTCGTGGATGGGCAGGCGCATGACCACCAACGGCTCGTTCTGCGTGTCGAGCATGTCCAGCAGGATGGGCCGCCCATCGCTCACCACGTCGCGCATCAGGCTGCCGGGGATCACCGCTTCACACGGCTGGCCGATGGCGCTGGCGGCGTCGGCCAGGCCAAAGCGTCGGGCATAGCGTTCGTTCATCCAGACGATGCGTGCCTGGCGGTCGACGATCACCGTGCCCTCACTGGACTGTTCGATGATCTCGAACAGCGAGCGGATCGCCAGTTGCCGTACCTGGGGGTAGTCCTTGAGGCTGTCGCTGTCGTGCATGGGTGAACATCCTGAATCATGTATTGGCACAAGCCCGCGAAAAGACCGGGCCTGAAAACTTATCGTCGGGGGTCAAACGCCTCACGCAGGGCATCCCCGATAAACACCAGCAGTGACAGGATCACCGCCAGCGCAAAGAACGCGGTAAAGCCCAACCACGGTGCCTCCAGGTGCTGCTTGCCCTGGGTCACCAGCTCGCCCAGCGAGGCGCTGCCCGCTGGCATGCCAAAGCCCAGAAAGTCCAGCGCGGTCAGTGTGGTAATCGCCCCGGTCAGCATGAACGGCACATAGGTCAGCGTGGCATTCATGGCATTGGGCAAGATATGCCGCAGCATGACCTGACTGTCCGGTAACCCCAACGCCCGCGCAGCCTTTACATACTCCAGATTGCGCCCGCGCAGGAACTCGGCGCGCACCACGTCGACCAGGGTCAGCCAGGAAAACAGCGCCATGATCCCCAGCAGCCACCAGAAATCCGGTTCGACAAAACCGCTGAGGATGATCAGCAGATACAACACGGGCAACCCCGACCATACCTCCAGCAATCGCTGGCCGAGCAGGTCAACCCAGCCCCCGTGGTAGCCTTGCAGGGCGCCTGCCGCCACGCCAATAAGCACACTGACCACGGTCAGGGCAAAGGCGAACAGCAGCGATACCCGTGTGCCATAAAGCACCCGCGCCAGCACGTCACGGCCCTGGTCGTCGGTGCCTAGCCAGTTGCTGGCGCTGGGCGGGCTGGGGGTGGGCACCTGCAGGTCGTAATTAGGTGTGTCGGCGCTGAACGGGATAGGCGCGAACAGCATCCAGCCACCCTGTTCCGCGATCAGCTGGCGCACATAGGCGCTGCGGTAGTCGGGTTGAAACGGCAGTTGCCCGCCGAACTGCTGCTCGGTATAGCGTTTGAGCGCCGGAACGTACAGTTCGCCCTTGTAGCCGAGCAACAGTGGCTTGTCGTTGGCCACCAGTTCGGCACCCAGGCTCAGCAACAGAAGGCCGGCAAACAACCACAGCGACACCCAGCCCAGGCGGTGGCGACGAAAGCGTTGCAGGCGACGGCGCGACAGGGGCGATAGCATCAGTGCGCCCTCGTATCGAAGTCGATGCGCGGGTCGAGCAGGGTGTAAGACAGGTCACCGATCAGACGAATCAGCAGGCCCGCCAGGGTGAAGATGAACAGCGTGCCGAACACCACCGGGTAATCCCGCGACACGGCGGCCTCATAGCTCATGCGGCCAAGGCCATCGAGCGAGAAGATCACCTCGATCAGCAACGAACCGGCGAAAAATACCGTGATCAGCGCCTGTGGCAGCCCGGCCACCACCAGCAGCATGGCGTTGCGCAAGACATGGCCATACAGCACGCGGCGTTCGCTGAGGCCCTTGGCCCGGGCAGTGACCACGTATTGGCGGGAAACCTCGTCGAGGAAGGCATTCTTGGTCAGCAGCGTGAGGGTGGCGAACCCTCCGATCACCAGGGCGGCGACCGGCAGCACCAGGTGCCAGAAGTAGTCGGCGACCTTGCCCAGCAGGCTGAGCTCGTCGAAATTGTCCGAGACCAGGCCGCGCACCGGGAACCAGTTGAGCGAAGTGCCGCCGGCAAACAGGACGATCAGCAGCAGTGCGAACAGGAACGAAGGCAGGGCGTAACCGATCACGATCAACGCGCTGCTCCAGGCATCGAAGCGGCTGCCGTGGCGCATCGCCTTGCGGATGCCCAGCGGGATCGACACCAGGTAGGTGATCAGCGTGGCCCAGAAGCCCAGTGACAGGGTGACCGGCAACTTGTCGAGAATCAGGTCGGTGACTTTCGCACCACGGAAAAAGCTGTTGCCAAAGTCCAGCCGGGCATATTGGCCGAGCATCAACCACAAGCGTTCGGGGGCGGATTTGTCAAAGCCGTACTGGCGCTTGATCTCTTCGATCAGTTTCGGGTCCAGGCCGCGGGTGGCGCGGGATTCGCCATGAACCACTTCTGCGCGCGCGCCAGGTGCGCCGCCACCGATGCCCTGCAGGCGCGCCACGGCTTGTTCCACCGGGCCACCCGGCGCGGCCTGGACGATGGCGAAATTGACCAGCAGGATTGCCAGCAGCGTCGGAATGATCAGCAACAGACGGCGCAGGATATAAGCGGTCATGGCGAGGAATTCCGGCGTTCGGCCATTTGCGCGTTGGTCAGCGGGGTAGGGCTGACCTCCCACCAGGTGTCCAGCCCTTCGTCGTAAGTGGCCTGGACCTTGGGCCGACCGAAGCGGTTCCACCAGACGGTAGAGCTGCCCGGCGGGTAATAGTTGGGGATCCAGTAGTAATTCCATTGCAGCACGCGGTCCAGGGCATGGGCGTGGCGCAGCATGTCGGCCTGGGTGTCGGCGCCGACCAGGCCGTCGATCAGATGGTCTACGGCCGGGTCCTGCAGGACCATCAGGTTGTTCGAGCCAGGGTCGTGAGCGGCCGCCGAGCCAAAGTAGTTGTACAACTCGGTACCGGGCGACAGGGTGACCGGGTAGCCGGTGACGATCATGTCGTAATCGCGCGCCATCAGCCGATTGACGTACTGGGCCGAGTCGACGTTGCGGATGTTCAGGCTCACGCCGATCTGGGCCAGGTTGCGCTTCCACGGCAGCAGCAGGCGTTCAAGGCCCGCCTGGCCATTGAGGAACGTGAACGCCAGCGGCGTGCCCTGGCTATTGACCAGGCGGTCGCCTTCGGGGTGCCAGCCGGCTTGTTCGAGCAGGGCCAAGGCCTGCAACTGCTGTTTACGGATGATCCCCGAGCCGTCGGTGACCGGGGCGGTGAACACCGTGGTGAACACTTCATCTGGCACTTGGCCGCGCAAGGGGGCGAGCAGCTTCAACTCCCCCGCATCCGGCAACTGGCGAGCGGCCAAAGGGGTATTGGAGAACACGCTTTGCTGGCGGATGTACAGGTTGCGCATCATCTGCCGGTTGCTCCACTCGTAGTCCCACAACATACCCAGCGCCTGGCGCACACGGCGGTCCTTGAACTGCGGCTGGTCGAGGTTGAACACGAAACCTTGGGCCACCTGCGGTTTGGCCGGGGCCAGGTGGGCGCGTTGCAGGCGGCCGTCGTCCAGTTGCGCACCGTTGTAGCCCAAGGTGTAGGCCGTGGCGGAGAACTCGCGGTTATAGTCGTAGCCACCGCCTTTGAGTACCTGGCGCGCCACTTCGGTGTCGCCGAAGTACTCGATGCGTAGCTTGTCGAAATTGTAGCGGCCACGGCTGGCCGGCAAGTCACGTGCCCACCATGTCGGGTCGCGTTCGAAGGTGATGCTGCGGCCGTTGTCGATGCGCCCGATGCGGTATGGCCCGCTGCCAACCGGCTTGTCGAAGCCGGCACCGTTGGCAAAATCGCGCTGCTGCCAATCGTGCTCGGGCATTACCGGCAGGCTGGCGAGGTCCAGCGCCAGGGTGCGGCCGTGCTCGGGCTTCAAGTCGAATCGTACGCTGTGCAGGCTTTCCACGGTCACGCCGGTCACGTCGGCAAACTGGGTACGGTATTTGAGGCTGCCCTTGCTCATCAGCAGTTCGAAGGTGAAACGCACGTCTTCGGCGCGCACCGGCTTGCCATCGGCGAAGGTGGCGCGCGGGTCGATGTCGAAACGCAGCCAGGCATCCTTGGGGCCGCGCTCCATGCGCCGGGCGATCAGGCCGTAAACGGTATAGGGTTCATCGTACGAGCGTACCGCCAGTGGCGCGTACAGCAGACCATCGACTTCGCTGACACCGATGCCTTTGTCGATGTAGGGGAGGATGTGGTCGAACTGGCCGATCTCGATGGCCGAGCGGCGCAAGATGCCGCCCTTGGGGGCGTCGGGGTTTACATAGTCGAAATGCCGGAAGCTGGCGGCGTAGCGGGGGGCTTCACCGTAGACGGTGAGGGCGTGGGTGGTAGCCGCCTGGACCGTAAAGCCCATGCACGAAAATAAAAGCCCCCACAATACTTGTGGGAGCGGGTTCACCCGCGAATGCGTCGGAGCAGGCAACGAGGTTGTCTGGTCTGGTCTCTTCGCGGGTAAACCCGCTCCCATAGGGGGGCTGATCACCGGGAGGGGTGAATCAGTCCTGGCGGCTGGTCACTTCCAGCAGGTGGTAGCCGAACTGGGTTTTCACCGGGCCTTGCACGGTGTTGACCGGGGCGCTGAAGACCACGGTGTCGAATTCCTTGACCATCTGGCCTGGGCCGAACGAGCCCAGGTCACCGCCCTGACGGCTGGACGGGCAGGTGGAGTTGGCTTTGGCGATTTCAGCGAAGTCGGCGCCTGCTTCGATCTGGGCTTTCAGTTCGTTGCACTTGTCTTCGCTGCTGACCAGAATGTGGCGGGCGGTTGCACGGGCCATGGGTACTGCTCCTTGGGGGTAAAAAAGGCAAGCCTAGCGCACTTGTCCGGGGTATGTCTCGCCAGGCTTGCAACCATTGGCCTACAGTTTTTGTGCCGCCTCACGCAACAGGGTTTCGGTCGAGGCCCAGCCCAGGCAGCCGTCGGTAATCGACACACCGTATTTGAGTGCGCCCTTGCCCAGCGCCTGGCAGCCATCGAACAAGTGCCCTTCGATCATCAC
Organism: Pseudomonas sp. yb_5; assembly: GCF_043103865.1. Classification (NCBI taxonomy): domain Bacteria; kingdom Pseudomonadati; phylum Pseudomonadota; class Gammaproteobacteria; order Pseudomonadales; family Pseudomonadaceae; genus Pseudomonas; species Pseudomonas sp. yb_5. The sequence goes on along the minus strand of NZ_JBICKE010000036.1, from coordinate 29,152 downwards.
GCCGACCAGCGAACGGTCGCCGGCCAGGCGCTGCTCCAGCACCTCATTGAAGACCGCTGGCTGGCGCGCCGGGTCCTTGCCGCTGTTGGCGTGGCTGCAATCGACCATGATCCGTGCCTGCAGGCCGGCCTTGGCCAACGCCTGGCGGGCCATGGCGATGCTGTTGGCATCGTAGTTCGGGCCTTTGTGGCCGCCGCGCAGTACAAGGTGTGTGTCCGGGTTGCCCAAGGTCTCGATGATCGCCGGGTGGCCCTGTGCATCCATACCGAAGTGCCGGTGGGGGTGGGCAGCGCTGCGCATGGCGTCGCTGGCGATGGCGATGCCGCCGTCCGTACCGTTCTTGAAGCCGACCGGCAGTTCCAGGCCACTGACCATTTCGCGGTGGATTTGCGATTCGGTGGTGCGTGCGCCGATCGCCGCCCAAGCCAGCAGGTCATCGAAGTAGCCGGCGGCCATTGGTTGCAGCAACTCGGTAGCGATCGGCAGGCCGCGTTCGATCATGCTCAGCATCAGCCCGCGGGACAAAGCGATACCCGCGTGCATGTCGTCACTGCCATCGAGGTGCGGGTCGTAGGCCAGGCCTTTCCAGCCCACTGTAGTACGCGGTTTTTCGACGTAGGCGCGCATCACCAGCAGCAGTTTGTCGTTGACTTCGCGGCCAAGGGCGGCCAGGCGGTCGGCGTATTCCAGGGCCGCGCGTGGGTCATGGATCGAGCAGGGGCCGACGATGACCAGCAGGCGCGGGTCGCGGCCTTCGAGGATGTCGCGGATGGCCAGGCGATGGGCCTGGACTTGTTGGGCCAGTTCGCTGGACAGTGGCATCTGTTGCTTGAGCAGGTGCGGGCTGGGCAGGCGCTTGCTGACAGTGGTGTTGGCCGCTTGCGGCTGGGTCAGGGGCAGGGCGAGGCTGGAAGCGTGCATGGCGTTTTTCCCTGGGCGGACAGCGGGTTCAGGCCCGCATTGTCGGCCCTATCGAGGTGTTCGACAGATCGTTGAATTCGTATTGGCTGCTGCATTGCCACCTGTGGAAGACCGATCGGAGGCGGCAGGCTGGCCCGAGCGGGGTTGGCTAAATCGCCAGGCAGAGGTGTTTGCGTAGTAATAAGTGGCGTAGTTCATGAATCTGTCCTCAACGTGAATCGGTGTTGGTCAAAGGCCTGAAAAGCAAAACCCCCGGTCGGGGAGCCGACCGGGGGTTTGAGTATTCTCATGTTCGGCGGCCCCTCGAAGGTGGACGCCGGATGGGTATCGGCGCCTAGTGGCTAAACCAATACCCAAAGTAATAGCTGGCAGGTGCCACGCAGCCGACAACGGCCAGCACAGGGCGCAGGCTGCGACCGGTGTGGTTGGCGTGGTTGCGGGTGTGTTTCGGCATGTTGCTCTCCAGTGAATGAGCCCGAGCTTACTTCAGTTCGCACGGGCCATTCAATGGATAAATGCTATGGGGTCAATCATTTGTTTTTGTACTGACTGGTTCAATGACCGTATCGCCCGACCAGGCTTTGAGCCCCCAGGGCGTGGCCTTGCAGCAGTTGCAGCAGGCCGCTGCGATCCAGCCCTTCAGGCAAGGTACCCAAGGGCAGGTCGGTGGCGATCAGGGTCAGTGCGTAATGATGGGGGTTGTCGCCGGCGGGTGGACAGGGGCCGCGGTAGCTGAGGGTGCCACGGGAGTTGCGGCCCACTGTCACGGATGGCCCGCTCAGCCCTGCCGTGCCTGCCTTGAGCCCATCCTGTTCGGGATCGATGTTGTAGGCAATCCAGTGCACCACACCAACGCCCTTGCCACCGTCCGGGTCGAACATGATCAGGGCCAGCGACCGCGTACCTGCGGGCAAGTTGTCCCAGCTCAGTTGCGGGGTCCGCTCTTCGCCGGCGCCGCATGCCGGGTCCGGGCCGACCTGTTGCAGGGCGATGACGCCGCCATCGGTGAATGACGAGGAACTGATCGACATCGCGCCTTGGTTGCCTGCGGCAGCTAACGCAGTACACGGCAGCAAAGCAGCGAACAGCCAGTGTCTGAGGTGCATGGTCAATCCTTGGCAGGGCGTCAGGGCTCAGTTTAGTCCAGCTCGGCTTCAGCGGCTGTCCTGGTCCTCGGCAGTGCCGCCGCTGGCACCGGCACCAGAGCCGGTGCCTTCGCCGGTATTGTTGGAGCCGCCAGCGGCACCGTCGGCGGCATCGGTGTTGCTGCCTGTGTCACTGCTGTCGTTACCTTTGCCGCTGCCGGGGCTGTTGACGCTGCTGCCTTCACCGACGGTCTTGCCGCCAGAGGGGTCGGTTTGCGGATGGCTGTCGGTATGGGTGTCGGTGGCGGCGAAGGCAGTGCCGGTGAGGCTGGTCAGGGCGAGCGCCAGGCACAGGGATAGCGGGCGAATGCGGATCATGGGACTTCTCCTTTGCGGATGATCAGTCATTCGTTTGGCTGGCGGCGGCTGGCGGGGTGCCTTCTGGGCGACGAGTGGCAAATTCTGAGGGGCTGTAAATCCCCGTCACACCCAAGGCCGCCCGCAGAAGGGAATGGGATCTTCTGTGGGAACGGCCTGGTAGCGCGATTGGGCCGCAGAGCGGCCCCTGCAATCATCAGGATGCCGAGTGCTGTGCGGGCGCCGGGGTTTCGACTGGCTCCAGCGGCGGATGCTCCTGCGCTGCATGCATCAGGTCTTCGGTCACCCGCAGCTCGGCGCCAGTTGGCGAGAAGGTGGTCGACGCGGTGAACGGGGCAGGGTGCTCTGCTGCCGGGCGCTTGCCGCGGCGCCACATGAAGAAGCACACCATGGTCAGGTTGACCACGGCAAACGCCCAGAACAACCCGGCCTCACCAAACTCGGTCATCATCGGCGAAATGGCTACCGGTGCCATGGCCGAGCCCAGGGAGTTGATCAGCAGCAGGCCCTGGATCATCGGCACCAAGGCATCGGACGGCGCCCGATCGGCTGCATGGCTGACCGCTACCGGGTACAGGGTGAACACACCGCCCCCCAGCAGGAACAGCGTGGCCGGCAGCAGGAACGAGTCCGATGGCAGGAACACCGTTACAAGCGACAGGACAACGCACAACGCGGCAAGCGCGAGCAGCACATCAAGGCGGTCCTTGCGGTCGGACCAGCGCCCGACCGGGTATTGCAGCAGCATCGCGCCAAGGATCACCCAGGCCATCATGTTGCCGACCTCACCCACCTCCAGGCCGATGCGTTGCAGGTACAGTGGCAGCAGCGCATAGATGCCGGCAATCGCTACACCCGAGCCGAAGCAGCCGACCAGGCCCGACGGTGCCACACCCAGCAACTGGCGGGGCTTGAGGGGCTCGACCTGGTCCAGCAGCGGCGACACCCGCGGCAGGATCACGATCGGTAACACCGACAGGGCGGCCAGCACGCCGGCCAGCATGAACGGGGCGGTATCGCCTAGCTGGGTGATTTCGCCAAGGCCGGCCTGGGCGATCACCCCGGCGCCGTAGAAGGCGATCATGTACAGCGCCAGCAGGCGGCCACGAATTTTTGCGTCACCGGCCAGCAGCAGCCAGCTTTCGATCACCAGAAACACGCCGACTGCCGCCCAGCCGTTGATCAGGCGCAGCACCGACCACCAGGTGACCTCGTAGAACAACCCTTGCAGCAGGATGGTCACGGCGATCAGCGAGGCGAAGCTGGTATAGGCTCGGATGTGGCCAATGCGCAGGATCAGCCGGTCGTTGAAGATGGCGCCGAGGGTCAGGCCGATGAAGTAAGTCGACGAGACGATACCAATGGTAGTGGCAGACTCACCGGCGGCGCCCAGGCGCAGGGTGGTCAGGGAAGACATGAAGCCGTTGCCCAGGGCAATGATGAACAGCCCGAGCAGGGGCGCCAGCGCCATGGCCAGCAAACGCGGAGACATACGTACCTCTAGTTGGATGAGCGGAATGAGCACCTTCTCGGCGCGCACACCGGCTCGACCCGGCAAGGGGCGAGTGGCGACACGGATGCGACCTGGGCAAGACTCAACCGCTGGGCGCTATGGGAGATTGGCCGGGCGGGGAGGGTTGAGCCTACTTCACATGTGCGTTCATGTGTTCAGGCGCTGACTCTGTCATTGCTGCTGGTTGCCACCGTTCAAGGCGACGGGCGAAAAGGAAGCGGGATTCTACGGGCTTGGACGCTTTTGCCAAGGGGTATGGGTGTGCGACGAGACGCCGCAGTCTCAGCGCGACATGAACATGTCTTCCACAGACATTTTCGATGGATGCTCCTGCGTGCGGTGAGAACGGCACGGCAATCTTGCAGAGTGCTGCATAATGCTGACCCCCCCACCAAGGAAGGCCTCCATGTTCGCGTCGCTGTTCGCAGTCCTGGCTCCGGTTTTCATCGTCGCCGGAATTGGCTTTGCCTGGGCCCGCAAGGGCCTGGATTACCCCACCGATTTCATCGCCCGGGTGGTGATGACCGTCGGTACCCCTTCGCTGGTGCTGTCTACCCTCAGTCGTACCGAATTGAACCCGAATGCTTTTACCAGCATGGCCGTGGCCTGCTTGCTGTGCACCCTGGGGATGGCCTTGGCCGCTTTGCTCGTGTGTCGCGCGTCGGGCATGCACTGGCGGGTACTGCTGCCGGCGTTCATGTTCCCTAATACAGGCAACATGGGCCTGCCGATCAGTCTGTATGCCTTCGGTGAGCATGGCCTGGCGTTGGCCGTGGCATTTTTCCTGACCCTGTCCATCGTTCAGTTCACCATCGGCATGGCCATCTCCGGCACGGCGGCTTCGCTCAAGGCGCTGCTGCGCAACCCTATCGTCATCAGCCTGGCCGGCGCCATGCCCATCATATTTCTCGATTTCGAACTCCCGCGTTGGTTGGCCAACACCGTAGACCTGCTGGGCGGTATGACCATCCCGCTCATGTTGCTGACCTTGGGGGTATCACTGGCCAGCATTCGCCTGCGTCACGTGGGCAGCGGCATGCTGCTGGGCGGATTGCGCATTGGCCTGGGGGCTGCGGTGGGCTGGGCAGTGGGCGCGGTACTGGGTATGGACAGCCTGGAGCGTGCGGTGCTGATGGTGCAGTCAGCGATGCCGGTAGCCGTGTTCAACTACCTGATGGCGGTGCGGGCCAACCGTGAGCCAGAGCAGGTGGCGAACCTGGTGATGTGTTCTACGGTGCTGTCGTTTGCCTGGTTGCCGGTGGTGCTGGCTTGGTGGATGTAGGCCATTGGCAACGACAGCAATTTCCGTTGAGTCAATGCGCGCTAGCCGGCGGCCCAGCAACCTGGCAATGCGCAGGGGTCACAAGGCCTTGGCCAGAAACGCCGCCGTGCGGCTGTCGGTGCATGCCGCCACCACCTGCGGCGTGCCACTGACCACCACCTTGCCCCCGGCATCGCCAGCCCCCGGCCCGATATCGATCACCCAGTCGCTCTGCGCCACCACTCGCATGTCATGTTCGACCACCACCACGCTATGTCCGCTTTCTACCAGGCGGTTCAGCTGTACCAGCAGCCGGTCGATGTCCTGCGGGTGCAAGCCGTTGGTGGGTTCATCCAGCACATACAGGGTCGCCCCGCGGGCCATGCGCTGCAGTTCGGTCGCCAGCTTGATGCGCTGCGCTTCACCACCGGACAGCTCGGTGGCCGGTTGGCCCAGACGCAAGTAGCCCAGGCCGATATCCTGTAGCACTTGCAGGCAACGGCGGGCAGGCGGTTGTTCGGCAAAAACCTGCAGGGCCTGGTCGACGGTCAACTGCAGCACTTGCGCGATGTTCATGCCTTGCCAGCTCACCGCCAGGGTTTCGGGGTTGTAGCGGGCACCCTGGCAGGTCGGGCAAGGCGCGTACACGCTGGGCATGAACAGCAACTCTACGCTGACGAAACCCTCACCCTCGCAGGTGGCGCACCGGCCCTTGGCAACGTTGAAGGAAAAGCGCCCGGCGTCGAAGCCCTGTGCCTTGGCCTGCTCGGTAGCCGCGAAGAGTTTGCGCACGTGGTCGAACAGGCCAGTGTAGGTGGCCAGGTTGGAGCGCGGCGTGCGGCCGATCGGCTTCTGGTCAACTTGCACCAGCCGCTTGATGCTGCCAAGCCCGGCGCTCACGTGGCCGCTGCTGGTCTGTTCAGGTTCGTCCTCCAGGCTTTGCGCTTCGGGCTCGCTACGTTGCTCGGCATGGCCCAGGTGTGCCCCCACCAGTTCCAGCAGGGCCTGGCTGACCAGGCTGGATTTGCCCGAGCCGGAAATACCGGTAACGGCGGTAAAGCAGCCCAGCGGAAATGCGGCGCTCAGGTTATCGAGGTTATTGCGTGTGATGCCTTCAAGCTTCAGCCAGTCGCGGGCCTGGCGGGGGGCGCGTGTGGCCTGTACCGGGGCATTGAACAGGTAGGTGCGGGTGCATGACTGTTGCACCTCGGCCAGGCCGGCAGGCGGCCCGCTGTAGAGGATGGTGCCACCGTGCTCGCCGGCAGCTGGCCCTACATCCACCAGCCAGTCGGCGCGGCGCATGGTGTCCAGGTCGTGCTCCACCACATACACCGAGTTGCCAGCCTGTTTCAGGCGCTGCAGGGCTTCGAACAGCGCTTCACTGTCGGCCGGGTGCAAGCCGGCCGACGGCTCGTCGAGTACGTAGACCACCCCAAACAGCTGCGAATTCAGCTGGGTGGCCAGGCGCAGGCGTTGCAGTTCACCGGAAGACAAGGTCGGGGTACTGCGCTCCAGGGCCAGGTAACCGAGGCCGAGGTCAAGCAGCGTATCAATACGTTCCAGCAGCTCGTTGGCGATGCGTTGGGCCGCCAGGCGTTTTTCCAGGGTCAGCTCGTCCTGCTGCTGGGTCAGGTAGTCGGCTGCCGCCACCTTGCGGAACACCTCGGCCAGCGCCTGCAACGACAGGTGCGACAGTTCGGCGATGTCCAGCCCGGCGAAGGTCACGCCCAGCGCTTCGCGCTTCAGGCGTTTGCCCTGGCACAGCGGGCAGGGGCTGGGGCGCATGTACTGGGACACACGCTTGCGCATCTGCGCGCTCTGCGAGTGCATGAAAGTATGCAGCACGTAACGCCGTGCACCCATGAACGTGCCTTGATAGCTGGGCTCCAGTTTGCGCTTGAGGGCTTCGCGGGTCTGCGCCGGGGTCAGGCCGGCATACACGGGGGCGGTGGGTGTCTCTTCAGTGAACAGGATCCAGTCGCGCTGTGCCTGGGGCAGGTCGCGCCAAGGGATATCGACGTCATAGCCCAGCGTGACCAGGATGTCGCGCAGGTTTTGCCCTTGCCAGGCCATTGGCCACGCCGCCACCGCACGCTCACGGATGGTCAGCGACGGGTCGGGGACCATGGTCGCTTCGGTCACCTCGTAGACACGGCCCAGGCCATGGCATTGCGGGCAAGCGCCCTGGGGCGTGTTCGGAGAAAAGTCTTCGGCGTACAGCATCGCTTGCCCGGCCGGGTAGTGGCCAGCGCGGGAGTAGAGCATGCGGATCGAGCTGGACAAAGTGGTCACGCTACCCACCGAGGAACGTGCACTCGGCGTGCCGCGTTGCTGCTGCAGGGCCACCGCCGGCGGCAGCCCGTCGATGGCATCTACGTCCGGCACGCCAACCTGGTCGATCAGGCGCCGGGCATAGGGCGCCACCGATTCGAAATAACGCCGCTGGGCTTCGGCATACAGCGTGGAGAACGCCAGTGAAGACTTACCCGAGCCGGACACGCCGGTGAACACCACCAAGGCATCGCGAGGAATATCGACATCGATGTTCTTCAGGTTGTGCTCGCGGGCGCCACGGACGCGGATGTAACCGCTTGGGGTGGTCGGGCTTGGAGGCATGAAGCAGTCCTTGTCTGAAGCTGAGCAGGGCGCTCAAGTTAACAGCAATTGCAGCGCCCTTGTGTGGGCAGCAGTCAAGGAACCTACCCGATGGAGCCAGTGGGGGGCAGGGAGCCGGCTGTTTTCGCCTTGTCTGACTTCGTCTCAAGGCTTTTCATACCTAGCGGGTGCCCAGCACATCGCGGATGTTGTCCACCACATTGTTGTCCTTGATCACGTCACTCAACCAGCCTTCCAACGGCATGTTGCCCCACTTGATCGCACGTTCGATCAGGTAGGGTACCGGGCTTTGCGGTTCGCTCTGTTTGAAGTACTGGGCGATGCCCGCAAGCATGGTGAATGCCTCGTCGCGGGTCAGCGGGGTGGTGCGCAGGGCGGCAGGCGCGGTCGTCGGGGGCGTGGCATTCATCGGTTCACCTGCTTCGTGGAGGTTGGCGCCCGTGGCCTGTGGCTGTGCTTCCTCCGGGATGGCGGGGTGTAGCTCTACGCCGCGGTCCTTGAGCAGTTTTTCCGCCAGCTGGCTGGCACGCGAAAGCATGTCGGCAAGGCTGGCAAAGCTGGGCGCCTCGTGGCCGAACAGGCGGTCGGCGCTGGCCTGCAGGCGTTTGCATGCGTTCAGGCTGGTAGCGATCTGCTGGGCCTTGGCGCGCAGGTAATCGGTGTCGGTAAGCGCTACCGAGCGCTGGAAGATCTCGGCGTTGATCTTGCCTTCGTTCAGCGCTGTCTGCATCGCCTTGGGGTTTTGCAAGGCGAGGTTTTCTACATGGCGTGATTCGTCATAGCGCAACACGCCGAAATTCTGCCCCTGGATAATGGGCAAGCCACCGGCAATGTCGGTGAGCGTGGTTTTCAGCCAGGACAGTCGCGCCGCGCGCTCGTCCAGGCCGTCTTCGAGCGTTGGGTACAGCGTTTCCCAGAACGCAACCAGGAGCTGTTCGGTCAGCTCAAGGCCAAAGGTGATGCCTTCGAAGTGTTCACGCTGGGCCAGCCCCTCGCAGAGCCAGGCCACCAGCATCAGGTCTTTGCTTTGCTGCGCAAGCCCCTGAGCCGACAGGTTGATCACCTGCTCCCAGTCGGCAGTCTTCAAGTCGGTTTGCCAGTCGCCTTGGGTGAGGTAGTCAGGGTCCGCCCGGCGTGCCTCCTTGATCTGGTCGAACAAGGCAGAGAAGCTCAAGTCTTCGCCACTGCCACCCTCGATAGGGGCGACCAGTGTGGCCAGCGAGAGGTCATTGAGAATTTCAGGCATAGAACACTCTGGACATGGCTAATGAACAGCGCGCCAGAATATCCGGCGCGCTGCAGAACACAGGCCGCCGAAGCGGCCCATGGTTTGGCACGTGCTTAGGCAAACACTTTGTTCGCGGTGCGGTCCCAGCCACCGACGATGTTGCCGCCGGCCTGGCCGTCGGTGCGGTTCTGCTGAGTGTAGGTAGTCTTGATGCGGGCAAAGTTGAAGCTGATTTCTTCAATTGGCAGGTCACTGACCGCCTTGTCTTCACCATTCTGGTTGCCACCGGCGACAAACTTGACCGAAGAGACCACCACTTCTTCCATGTCGATGGTCAGGTAGGTGACCTTGTCGCCACCGGCGCGGTTCACGTTCAGCTTCAGCTTGGCAATGTGCTTGCCGGTGCAGCAGTGTTCGAACAGTTTGGCCGATGCCTTGTCGACTGCCTTGCGGATCTTGAAGTCGCTCAGGGCAACGCGTTCGGAGGACGCACCGCCCGAGGAGCTGGCGGTTGCCGACGTAGCCTGGGTGGCGCCGTACTCGTAGCCCAGCACTTCGATCCAGTCCTTGTGTTTTTCATCCAGTACTTCGCCTGGGATGCCGTCGATTTGGATATACGCGTCAAATGCCATTGTGAAACTCTCCATTAACAACATGTAAAGGGTTGCTCATGCGCCCCTTGGTTTTGACCTCGCCGGGCGCGCCGGCAGAGGTAGCTTGCCGCCGCCCGGGCCTCATCCTGTGAGGCCCCGGCGACCGGTTATTGCGGCGTGGCTCAGTTAAGCCCACGCACTTCGATTTCCACCCGGCGGTTGGGCTCCAGGCACTTGATCAACTGCGTTCGCGGTTGTTGCATGTCGCAGTTGACCAATGGCTTGCGGCTGCCTTCGCCCTGCGCGACCACCAGCTCGGCAGGTACGCCTTTGCCAACCAGATAGGTGCGGATGGTTTGTGCGCGTTGTTTCGAAACCTGCAGATTGCTCCGCCTGTCACCCAGTTGGTCGGCGTGCCCCGAGATGATGATCTTGCCGATATTTGGCGTGTTCAGCAGCTTGCTGGCAATTGCGCTCAGCTGGTTCTGGCCTTCGTTTTTCAGGCTCTGGAAGTCGGCGCGGCCGAAGGCGAACAGGGTGTCGGATTCCAGCGTGATGGTCTCGATCGCGCGCAGTGACTGGGCTCGCAGGCTATCGATGTAGTTGCGCGAACTGGACATCAGGAAGGCGTTGTCGAGAATGCGCGGTACATCTGGTTCACGAATCTGGTCGCTGTAGAACGTGATCTGGCGGCTGGCGTACAGGTAGTCCTGGTTGCCACCGGCCTCGCTGCCAGCGGCGGCCATGCTGTTGCCGGTATGGCGGGCGATGGCCGGGTACCAGTAGTCCGGCAGGTGCGCCTTGAGAAACGCCGGGTCGGCATGCTCGCGCTGGCCCGGAGAAAGCATCACATAAGTGTCCAGGGCCGCCTTTCCGAAATTGGCGATCGACTGGGCGCGGTTGTCATGGGGCAGGGCCTCGGCCTCTACGCTGTCAATGCCGCTCACTGGCTGCAGCTCACGGGTGTTGCGCTGGTAGACCTTGAGCGTGGTCAGCAGGTACAGGGTGCGGGTCAGATTATCGGCCGTGGGCTTTAGCATCACATTCTGCAACGTGGCGAAGTAGCGGTCGCGCAGCAGCGGCTCGACCTCATGGCCCTGGTACAGGCCCAGGCGCATGCCGAGGGGCACACCCTTAGCGTGGTGCTGCTCATGGTAGTGAGCAGCCCAGAAGCGCAAGCGGTCGAGGCTTCGCCAGGCGGTGTACTGGCCGCTGGCCGCCTGGTCGTCGGCCTTGGCCTGGGCCAGTTCGTCGGCAATGCTGGCCAGGGTGGCGCGGTTGTTCAGGTACGACCAGCCCCACAGGCTGCACAGCACCAGTGCCGCCAGGCCGGCAGCGCCCACCCACCCGGCCTTGCGCCGGCGTTCACGGTGGTTGCTGGTGTACAGCGCCACCAAATGCTGGTCGGGAATGATCACTTTGCGGAACAGGCTGTTGATGAACAGCGGCGCCGGCTGGCTGCCGGCAGTGCCCGTTCCTTCTGCGTGTTCGAGCGCGAAGCGTTCGGCCACATGCTGGCCGTGGCAGCCCCACTGAGCCTCGTCGGCCTGCAGCGCCGCGGTGAAATAGAAACCGCGCAGCATTTCGGCATTCTGGTAAGGGTTGGCACGCAGCAGGCTGTCGACGAACTGATGCAGGCGCGGCTTGAGCGCGGCCAGCTCCAGCGGGAAGCGGTAGGCAGCGTCGTTCCGCCGGGTGACTTGTATGTCCTGCTGCACCAGCTGCTGGCTCGCCATCTGCCCCCAGTAACGGGTCAGCTCGTCCATCGCAATGCTGAAGCGCTGGCCCCAGTCGGCTTGCTCGTAACCCTTGTGAGAGAAGGTTTTACCCATCACTTCACCACGAGCCGCGTCGTCCAGTTGGCGATAGAACGCGGTGAAACCAGGGATCAGGTCGCACTTGGTGAACACCAGGTAGATTGGCAGGCGCACTTCCAGCAGCGCGCAGCTTTCCTGAATGCGTTCGCGCAGGCGCTTGGCCACGCGCTCCTGGTCTTCGACCGAGCCATGCAGGATATCGGCGATGCTGACGCTGACGATCAAGCCGTTAAGGGGACGGCGCTGGCGGTGCTGGCGCAGCAGTTGCAAAAAGCCGCGCCACTTGCCGGCTTCCTCGGGGCTGTTCATGTAACGCCCGGCAGTGTCCAGCAGTACCGCTTCAGAGCTGAAGAACCAGTCGCAGTTGCGCGTGCCGCCCAGGCCCGCGACCCGCACGCCTTCGCGCTCGGCATAGGGGAAGTTCAGGCCCGACTGCAGGATCATCGTGCTCTTGCCGGCGGCAGGCTGGCCAATGACCAGGTACCAGGGCAGGGCATACAACGCATCCTTGGTCGAGGTACCGCGCGGCTTGTTGCTGTGCAGGCGCTCGATGCTCTGCAGCAGGCGCTCGCGCAACAGGCTGACTTCTTCCCGGTCGGCCGGGGCTGCACTGAGTACGGCCTGGTCGGCGTCGTCGCGCAGCAGGCCTTCAAGGTTGTGGTGCTGACCCACTCCGCGGTACAGCAGCAGTACATAGCCCGCCGACAGCAGCAGAAACACGCCGATCCCGGCCAGCAGGCTGTGCAGCGAGGCGAAGCCGAAGGCTCGGCCGATGGCCCAGACCAGGAAGATCGCCAGGAAGAACGCCACGCCCAGCAGGTAGGGTTGGTAGCGCAGGCAGTAGTACTTGAGCTTGTTCATACAGGCGTCGCATCCAGTGCATCGACGAACTGGTCGATGACATGTTCAAGGGGGCGGTCGTAATCGTGCAGCCGTGGCACCGTTGTCAGCGGGCTGAGCAACTCCAGGTGCTGGCGCGGGTCGGCACAGCCACTGAGCAGGCGGTAGGCACAACTGGCGTGGCGCGCCGGGAAGCAATACAGCTGCGGGTGCATGAAGTCGTCGGCCAACAGGCTCACTGCCGGCAGCTCTCGGTGTTCGCTCATGCGGGCCAACCAGGTCAGCCACAGGTCGGCAGTGGGGTTTTTAAGGCCACGTTCGGCCGGCAACGGCAATTCGATGCCGCCTGCAAAGTCGCCCTGCAGCGAGGCACGGCCGAGCTGCAGGTGGGCGAGGGCAGTGGCACTGTCGAAACCAGGCCAGGACCCATGAAGGGCACGGGCCACATCCGCGAAGCTGAAATCATGCAGGAACTTGGCGTGCACCCGGCGGAACAGGTCCAGGTCCTGGCGCTGCAGCGGGCGCAAGGCCTTGATCCGTTCGAACAGGCGGGGGCAGTCGGCGCCTTGCACGGCCTGGTGCAGCATCGGCTTGATCTGCGCGCTGAACAGCTCGCCAAGCGTGAACGGGTTGACCAGCCCAGTATTGTCATCGCCCTTGAGCAACTGGAAGATGAAGAACGGGTAGCGCCGCTGGCTGGCATCGCGTGAGCTGAGCAGGCCACCCAGTAGCCAGTTGCCGTTGCGTGCGCGGTAGGTGAAAAAACACATCGGCAGCGCGTCGAACAACGCCTGCCAGTCATCGCGGTAGCGCATGGCTGCCAGCGATGACTGCAACCAGGCGTCGAACTCGCAGACTTCTTCCGCCGCCCCATGCAGGCTGACGAAATCTGCGCTCCACGGCAGCTTGCCGAAGCAACCGATCATTGCGCGCCCCTGCTGTTGAGGGCGCTCAGGGCCTTGACGTCACCCAGATCGGTCAGCTTGACCCCACCGAAATTGCGCACGACAAGGCTTACGCGGCCGCTGGCGGTGTTCCAGCTGAAGCGTTGCTGAATGCCGTCAAGGTCGTCGACCCGAGCGCTCTCGTTCATGCGCAGCAGGCCCCACCGCCCAGGGAAGTCGAACACGGTGACCCGTGTGCCGCTCAGGGTGACGACGTCCAGGCGCGCGCCCGGAGCGTTGCTGTTGCCCGGCCAGGCGAAGCGGTTCCAGCTGCTGCGGCCGTTGCGGTAGTGCTGCTCCTGGCCATCGAGGGTGAAGACGATGTCGGTGAAGTTGGCTGAAGGCTCCAGCATGATTTCGAAGCCGTTGTCACGGTCCGACAGGCTGGCGATTACCTGGCCCACGGAGCTGGCCTTGTCGATGCTGTTGAGCATGCCAGGGTTGACCAGCGCCGGCCCCTTGCCATCGCCCACACCCAGACCTTCGCCACCGGCCAGGTTGCCGATTTCGTTGCGCTTGAAGGCCGGCAGCAGCCCGCTGTCGGGATCCACGAAGCGTTGCAGGTCTTTCACCGAAGCCTCGTTGCGGCTGCTGCCGGCAATCGGGTAACGGTGTGCCATCACCTGCTCCCAGGGCTTGGCGATCTGCTGCGCCCAGGCCTTGGCGATCTGCTGGCCGGCCGGATCGCGCAGGGTCGCCCAGGCATACTGGATGGGCAGGCTGAACAGCCCCTGCAGCGAGCGCGACAGGCCATCCTGGCTGGTGTCGACGCTGCTTTCCACGTAGTTGCGCACGGTAGTGATTTCGCTCGGCTGGCCTTCCAGGGTCTCGCTGATCAACTGTTTGCTGCTCTTGCCCACATCCTGCGAGCGCTGGATGTTGTTCATGCGTACCTTGAGCTTGCGCAAGGCGGCCAGGTAGCGGTCCATGATGGTGCTGTCGGCGCCTTCGGCGTTGTTTTCGGCGAACACCCGCGCCACCGGCTCGAAGCGCTTGGCCAGGCTACCGTCGTCCACCGCCGGCAGGACCGGGGCGACGTTGGCGGGCAGGGTGTCGTTGGCGTCGAACAGACCGGTGACCTTGCTCCAGAAACCATCATCGCGGGTGTTGCCGGGGGCCGGGATGGCTTGCTTGACCGGCAGGTCCCACCGGGTATTGTCGTTGACCGCCTGCAACAGGTTCTTCACGGGTGAGTTCTGCACGTCGCTCAGCAGCCCCAATTGCCGGGTCGCCGAGGCTAGGTCGGCGAAGTGGCGCACGCCAACGCTGCTGACCATCTTGTACCAGGCCTGGGTGTAGTCGCGCTTGTAGCGGGTCATGAACTCGCGCACGAAGTTGGCCTTCTGCACGATGGCATCGCCACCTTCGCCGTCCAGCACCCAGTCCGATTCGTTGCGCAGGTTGCCCGACACCAGCTTGATCAGCTCGGGCTTGACGAAGGTGTCCCAGCCCTGGCGGGTGTAGATCGCCGGCACGCCAGCGGTTCCATACAGCAGCGCGCGGCCCGGTTGCGGGACCAGGTCGTTGAGGTTCAGTGCCGGGAACTGTCGGCTCGACTCGAGCTGCAGGCGCAGGTACTCGCGATCGACCAGCGAGCTGGAAATCATGAACGACTTGAGGTTCTGCCGGGTTTCGTTGATCAGCTGTTCGTTGCGCGGCAACGACGGCGCCTGGCCCTGTTCCAGCAACTGCACGTACAGCGGGGCATTTTCCGCGATCACGCCTTCGTCGGCCGCGGTGCCTTCGGCGGCGGCGCTGGCCCAGGCCTGGGGCAGGCTGGCAGCGACGAAGGCCGGGTCTGGATGGCCCTGGGGCTCGGTCAGCAACAGGTACAGCTTGAGGGTGTTGTAGGCCTCGATGATCGACGCCACCTGCTGCTCGTCGAGGCGCCCGAGCATTTCTTCGGACAGTGACAGCCCACCGGTGGCGGCGGACAGCTCGGCGCCATCGCTGGCAGTGGCGAGGTTGACCTTGGCGGCATAGGCGCCAGCACGGGTGTTGCCCAGCGCGGCCTTTGCCCTGGCTGCAACGGCAGGGGCCAGCGGCTTGCCATTGCGTTTCTTCGGCAGCGGGGCCGGGGTGAATTCCAGCTCCTGGTTGATACCGTTGGCGAAGGTGTTGAACGCCCGCATCTGCACTTGCAGGTTGCGTGCGATCGGTTCCAGCGCCTGGCTGCGCAACTGCGCCAGGTAGGCGCTGCGGGTCACCTGGTGAATCGCCTCACCCTGGTACAGGCCACCACCCAGCTGCAAGGGCACTCCCTGCAGGCGATGGGCTTCGACGTTGGCCATCTGTTCACGCAGCACTTCCAGGCCCTTGCCTGCGGCCAGCTGCTGCTCGCGGTCTGCTGCCTGCTCGATGTGCGCCAGCTGCCCGCGCAGGTTGTCCAGCCACTGGCGGTTATTGGCGAACGACAGCGCTTGCCAACCGATGAACAGCAACCCGGTGGCGGCGGCCAGGCCCAGTAGCAGCGGGCTGAACGCAGCCTGGCGGCCCAGGCGCGACTGGTAAAGGATCAGGTCGCGGTCGGGGAAGATCACCTGGCGGAAGGTGTCGGTGATGAAGTAGCTGCGGTTGCCCAGGGGCTTGTCGACGTGCCCGGCCTGCTCATCGTAGGCGGCCTGCAGGGCGAATTCGTCGGCGATGACGTCTTCATAGACCTGCCCCAGTTGCTGCCCGTTCTGCAGTGCACTGGTGAAGTACAGGCCACGCAGCAGCAGCGGGGCACCGCCGCGATGGCCGCGGGTGAAGTGTTCGAGGAATTGCTCGAGCACACCGCTGAGGGCCGCGAAGTACTGTGGGAAATTCAGCAGGGTGCTGTCGGCTTCGGCACCGAGGGCGATCATCTGCGCGTCGACGTGCTGGCGAATATGAGCTTGCAGCTTCTTCAGGCGCGTCTGCAGCACCGCGTGCAGGCCGTTGGTGCGGATTTCCGAAAGGCCAAAGGTCATGCCCAGCGGCTGCTGGCGATCGTGCAGGTCGAGGCCGTCGAAAGCCTGGCTGAAGCCCGGCAACTGGTCGGTCTTGCTCAGCATCAGGTAAACCGGCGGGTTGGCATCGAGACATTCGGCGTATTCTTCCACCCGGGCCACCAGCTGGGCCGCGAGGGCATTGCGCTCATCGCTGTTAGCCGCCAGCAGCTCGGGCAGGCTGACCACCAGGACCAGGCCATTGATCGCCGCTTTGCCGCGTTGCTTACGCAGCATGCGCAGAAAGGCCGAGAACTCGCTGGCCGACTGGTCGTCGCGCAGGTAGCGCCCGGCGGTGTCGATCATCACGGCGTCGGGGCTGAAGTACCAGTCGCAGTGCTGGGTACCGCTTTCACTGTCGTTGGCCGTAGCGATACTGGCCGACAGACCGGAATGGGTCAGCAGCGAGGTCTTGCCGGCCGCCGACATGCCGACCACCAGGTACCAGGGCAGGTCGGACAGCGCCGCCTTGCCGCCGCCACCCGCGGAGCGGTCGGTGCGCAGCATGGCGATGGCGTGCTTCAGGCGCTCACGCAGCACCTGCTGGTCACGGAACTCGCCAGTGGCATTCCACGAGCGGTCGACCTCGATCTGCAGCAGGTTCTCCAGGTTGTGTTCGGCGCGAATGCGCTGGTATTGGCGCAGCACGATTACCAGCAGGAAGCAGGCACTGATGATTGCCAGCGCTTCAGGCACGTGATGACGCAGCCAAGGCACCAGCGGCGCGGCCAGCCAGCAAATCAACAGGCTAGCCAGCCACAGCAGTGGCAGCAGCACCCAGAAACTTTTCAACAGACGCAGTAATGTTTTCATGTCTTCCTGACTCGGCTACCTGGTATGTGCTCAGGCACTGAACAGCTGGCGGATTTGTTCGGACAGGGCGGCGACGTCCTTGTCCAGCAACCAGTCCAGCGTCAGGTACACGGCGACGCAGACCAACGCGATCAGCGCCAGATACACCCACAGCGGTACTTCATGGCGCAGCATCTGCGACACCGGGTCGGGCAGTGCCCAGTCCGGTGACAGGGCTTTGGGCGCCTTGCGGTAGCGGGCAATATCCTGGCCCAGGGTATTGGCCAGGTAACGCAGTTGGTCTTTCTGGCCGAGGCTGAACTTGCCCTCGAAGCCCAGTGCCAGGCACAGGTGGTAAACCTCGAGTACGTCGATGTTCTGCTTGACGTCGGCGCGCAGCGCCTCGACCTTCTCGAAGAAGCCTTCGCCGGCCAGGTGCACGCCGAAATAGCGGAACTGCAACGGCTGCAGCTCGAAGTGCCGACGCAGCGCGTTGTCGTCCGAGCGCAGTACGCTTTCGTCGAGGAAGGCGCACAACGCGTATTGGCTGTCCTTGACCTGCTCGACGCTGTAGTTGGCGGCACGGGCATCACGTTCCAGGTTGGCGAAGAAGCGTTCGACGCTACCTTCGAAGGCCTGCACCGAGGTGACCTGGCGGCCGCGACGTACGATCAACGCCATGCTGATGAAGTCCTGGACCAGGTCCTTGAGCGTCGGTTTGTCGCTGGCAGCCGGGACGGCGCCCTGTTGCAGTACGGCTTCGGTCATTTGAGCACCGCCATCAGTTCAAGCTTGAGGTTGGTAAAGGCGCTGGGCGCATAGAAGCAGATGGCCTGGGCGCTGATCATTCGCTCATACACAGTGCCGTGTGGCTCGATGGCGAAGTACTGGTTGTCCAGGCGCACCGGAATCGCGTTTGGCAGCCGCGCGGCATGATTGAGGGTGACACCCGGCATGGCGCTGTTGACCACCACTTCAATGTCTTCCGGCGAACCGACCTTGAACGCGCGGGGCACCAGCTCCAGCAGGCTGGCGCCGGGCATGTCGGCGTGCACGGCGATATAGAAGTCGGCTTCGGCCAGCCGCGGGTCGTGCAGTTGGCCTTGCCAGTGCGATGGCTTGGTCTGGGTCAGGTTGATGACAATGCACTGGTTGGGCACGACGTTGTCGAGCATCACCCGGATCATTTCGTCGAGCTTGACCAGCGACGCGGCCGGGTCGTGGTGGTCGTACTCGGGGATGTCGCTGAGCTGGGTGTCCAGGGTGAAGGTCAGCAGGCCGCCGGCCAGGTCGGCCAGGAACAGGTACAGGCGCTCCGGGTGCAGGCGCGGGTGGGCCAGTAGATGAGCCAGCTGCGGGTGGGCACGGTTGACCGTGTTCAGCAGCCAGAACAGGGTGACATCGCTGGAGCCGAACTCGGCGATCTGGTCGGCGCGCTCGCGGCGCCGGCCGGAAAGCGCCTTGCTCTTGGCCTGCAGGGCGCCGAGCAGGCGCTTGCCGATGCCGGCAATGGTCTCGTGGCTGCCCAGGTGCAGGGTGGGGTGGACGAAATGCGGGTCAAGGTTGAAACCGCCCATGCTGTTGCGTGTCAGCTTCGCCAGGGGGCAGTGGCTGTAACCGTCGAGGCTGTCACCGTCGACCAGCAGTACGACGTTCAGGCGCAAGCTGGTGATTTCGTTCTCCAGCTCGCCTTCATTAAGGTCGGGCAGGGTGTCGAACTGCTTGCGGAAACGCCGTGCGGCCTTGTGTTCGTGGCCATCCTCGACGTAGTTGCGGCCGAATGGCTCGGGCAGCTTGAGCGCAGCATAGACCTTCAGGTCGTTGGCCTTGAGCAGATCCTTGAGGTCGCGCGCGGCCGGCAGCGGATCGTGCTGCGGCGCGTCGTAGAGGCTGCCATCGGGGAACACCAGCTTCAGGCGCTTGAGCTGCAGTGAACCAGTGGCCAGGGCGTCCTCGTCCACCTGCAGCGCCTGAACTCCCCAATGGAAAGGAGTGCTGCGCAGGGTCGCCTCAGCCAACTGGTGCTGATGGAATTCGTCCTGATACTGGAAGTGTTGGGGCAGCAGAAACATGCCTTCCGACCACATCACCCGGCTCTGCTTGCTCATTTGACGCTATCCACTAAAGAATTGAAGGTTGAATCCATGGCGTTGCTGGCCGACTGGCTGGCGGCGTCGGTGGCTTTGTCGACGACCGCGTCCTGCACCTTGTCGCTAAGGGTCGCCTCGGCATCCTTGGCCTTCTGCGCAGCGGCAAGCTGGTCGGCGGTCGGCGGTTTGTTCAGTACGTCCACGCCCCGCATGGCGCTGATTTCGGTGTTGTCCACCAGCACCCGCAGGCCGTCGGAGGAGAACCAGATACCGTCCTTGCGCAGCGAATTGGCGTCGAAGGCGACTTTCCAGCGCGCGTCCTGCTCATCGCGGAAGAACGCCGCCACGCCGACGTAGCGCGCGCTCTTGGCCAGCGGCCACTGGTCGATCTGGCCGATGCCAGGCAACAGGGTAATCTCGCGGGTCTCCACCAGGGTGCTGCCCAAGGCTTTCTGCGGGGCGTCCCACAGGGTCTCGGCATCGGTAGCCGCGAAGCGCTCGAGGTCGGTCAGCTGGTACACGCGCATCACCACCGACAGCGGGTTGCCCTCGGCATCGGGGTTGAGCTGGTTGCCGCCGTCGGAGGTCAGGATGACCTTTTCGCTGTCGGCCAGCATGTCGGCCGCCCAGCTGTCTTCCATGCGTTTGCCGATACGGTCGGTGACCCCGCAGCCGGCCAGCGCTACCAGCAAGGCGGCTGCGGTCAGGCGTTTGAGGACGATGTGCTTGTGTTGCATCACGGCAAAACCTCCGGGTACTGGTCAGGCCAGGCGATAGGCAAAATCGCCATCGCTGCCCAGCTCGATCGCAAGGTGCTGGATCGGCGCGTCCTGGGCCATGCGCTCGAGCACGCGCTGGGCGAGTTCGGGCATCAGGGTCTGGGACAGGATGTTGTCGATGTTGCGTGCGCCGCTGTCGACCTCGGTGCAGCGGGCGGCGATGGCCTTGACCAGTGCCTGGTCATAGCTGAGCTCGGCCTGGTGGTTGCGGGCGAAGCGCTTGGCGATGCGTTCGAGCTTGAGGGCGACGATGCGCTCGAGGATCTGGTCCTGCACCGGGTAGAACGGCACGATGCTCAGGCGACCGAGGAAGGCCGGCTTGAACACATGGTTGAGCTGGTCGCGCAGGTCTTCCACGATCGCCTCGGGCGTCGGCAGCTCGGTGGCGTTCAGGCAGGTCTGCATGATGCGCTCGGTGCCGGTGTTGGAGGTGAGGATGATCACCGTGTTGCGGAAATTGATCTCGCGGCCTTCGCCATCGTCCAGCACGCCCTTGTCGAACACCTGGAAGAACAGTTCCAGCACGTCGGGATGGGCTTTTTCCACCTCGTCGAGCAGCACCACACTGTACGGCTTGCGGCGCACCGCTTCGGTCAGCACGCCGCCTTCGCCGTAGCCGACGTAGCCGGGTGGCGAACCCTTGAGGCTCGACACGGTGTGGGCCTCCTGGTACTCGGACATGTTGATGGTGATCAGGTTGCGCTCGCCGCCGTACAAAGTGTCGGCCAGGGCCAGGGCGGTTTCGGTCTTGCCGACACCGCTGGGGCCTAGCAGCAGGAACACGCCAATCGGCTTGTTCGGGTCTTCCATGCGCGCTCGGGAAATCTTGATGCGCTTGCCGATCTCATGCAGGGCGTGGTCCTGGCCCAGCACGCGTTCACCTAGCAGGGCCGGCAGGCGCTGCACGGTATCGATTTCGTCACGCAGCATCTTGCCCAGCGGGATGCCGGTCCAGCCACTGATGACCTGGGCGATGGCGCCGCTGTCGACCAGCGCGTGGACCAGTGGCTGCTCGCCTTGCACGCGCGCCAGCTCGGCACGCAGGGTATTGAGCTGTTGGGCGTCGGCATCGTTGGCGGCGTCCAGTGCCTTGAACTGTTCGACCAGCTCCAGCTCTTGCTGCCACTGGGCATTGAGCTGCTGTTCCTGCTGCTGCTCGGACTGCAGGGCAGCCTGCAGCGCTTCCAGGCGGCGGGCATGGTCGTGCCCCTTGCCGGCTTCGTGGCCGAGCACGCCGATTTCCGCCTGCAGGTTGTCGATCTGTCTGCGGCAGTCTTCCAGTGCGCCGGGCAGCGAAGATTGCGCCAGGGCAATGCGTGCACAGGCCGTGTCGAGCACGCTGACCGCCTTGTCGGGCAGCTGGCGGCCGGTGATGTAGCGGTTGGACAGGCGTACCGCCTGCACCAGCGCTTCGTCCATCACCGCCACCTTGTGGTGCTCGCGCATCTTGTCGAGCAGGCCGCGCAGCATGTGAATGGCCTTGTCTTCGTCGGGCTCTTCCACTTTGACCACCTGGAAGCGGCGGGCGAGGGCGGCGTCCTTCTCGAAGTACTTCTTGTATTCGGCCCAGGTAGTGGCAGCGATGGTGCGCAACTCGCCACGGGCCAGGGCCGGCTTGAGCAGGTTGGCGGCATCGTTCTGCCCGGCCTGACCGCCGGAGCCAATCAGGGTGTGGGCTTCGTCGATGAACAGGATGATCGGGTGCAGGCTGCGCTTGACCTCTTCGATCACAGCCTTGAGGCGGTTCTCGAACTCGCCCTTGACCCCGGCGCCGGCCTGCAACAGGCCCAGGTCGAGGGTGTGCAGGGCAACGTCCTTGAGCACCGCCGGCACGTCACCCTGGGCGATGCGCAGCGCCAGGCCTTCGACCACGGCGGTTTTGCCGACCCCGGCTTCGCCCGTGAGGATCGGGTTGTTCTGCCGGCGGCGGGTGAGGATGTCGACCATCTGCCGTACTTCGAACTCACGGCCCAGCACCGGGTCGATGCGGCCTTCGCGGGCGCTTTGGGTAAGGTTGACCGTGTACTGGTCCAGCGCCGGGGTCTTGCCGCTGGCCTTGCTCGACGTGCTCACTGGCGCCGCTGGGCTGGCCAGCGGGCTGGCCTGCCTGGACTCGGCGCTACCCTCCACCAGCGCGGCAAGGTTCAGGCGCAGGTCATCGGCGTTGATTTTTTCCAGCTCTGGCGCCGAAGCGATCACCACGCGACGCAGTTCAGCATCGTCGAGCAGCGCCTGCAGCAGGTGGGCGCTGCGCACCTGGCCTACGCCGTACTCGATCGAGGCCAGCAACCAGGCTTGCTCGATCATGCGGGTGATGTGCGGCGACAGCGCCGGGGTGCGGGTATTACCTTTCTTGAAGGTGCCCAGGGCGGTGACCAACTGCGCCTGCAGGCGTTCGGCGACGACGTCGTAGTGGCGCAGGATCGGCGCCAGGTCGCTGTCGTTGTTGTCGAGCAATTGCAGCAGCAGGTGCTCCACTTCCACGTCGTAGTGGTGCTCCGACAGGCACAGGGCCGCCGCGCTTTCGGTGGCCGTGCGGCTGGTTTCGTTGAGCTTGGCGAACAGAGACTTCAGGTTCACAAGGCGACCCCATCGTAAGGAATGTGGAAGACAGCGCAACGCGAAGGCTCCGCGTCGCGACCAGGGCGTTTGAGCCAACCCAGCCAGCCCAGGGCGACATTGCCGCTGCGGCCCAGTTGGGCGCGTGGCACCGCCTCGCGCTTGAGGCGCGGGGCAATTTCGAAATCCAGTTCGGCACCTATATAGAAGCGCACCAGCTCGACCAGCTTGCGGTAGCAGGCGGTGCCCGGCTGGAAGCGCTGGTAGTCGGCCAGGTTCAGCGGGCCCAGCTCGATACGGATGCATGACTGGTAGTCCCAGACCCGGTTGCCGGCGACGGCGCTTTGGCCAAGCTGGGCATTGCGGCGGCCGAGCTGGGTGCATTGTTCGGGCTGCAGGTGCAGCCAGCGCCCGGCGAACGGCTGGACCTTGATCGGCAGCGAGAAATAGAAGCCGAGCATGCGTTCAAGGTTCAACGCATTGCGCGGCTTCTGGCTGAGCAGGCCGGCAAAATAGCTGAACAGCTCACGACGCAATGCTGACGGTTGCTCTTCGAACTTCAGTTTCTGGGCGCGCGGCCCGAGGCCAACCAGGTTGAGCAGGTAGCCATCGAAGCCCGATGTGCCATTGCGCTCGTGCTCGATGTGGAATTTGTATTTTTGCCAGGCCTCGTAGAACAGCGTGGTCATCCGGTGCGAGAAGATGTCGAGAAACGCATGGGCGGCATCGTCGCGATACTGCACGTGGCGCTCGAGCAGCAGCTCGGTGTAAGGGCGCGGCAGCACGCCTGACGGCCCGACCAGGCCCATGAAGGTGACCTGCACTTCCGACAGCGGTAAGCCTGCTGGCGACACCTTGCCTTCGCGCTCGAAGTGCAGGTCGCTGACCTCGCTGGCCGGGAACGCCAGCGACAGCTGGGTACGGAAACGCAGCGGGTCTTCGTGCGGCCGGGTTGCCAGGTCCATGCGCCCGGTGCGGCTGTAGTGCAGGCGGAGCAGGCGCACCAATTGGAAGAATTCGAATCGGTGCGGCTCGGCTCGGGCCTGATCGATCAGACCAGGGGCTGATCGCCGGTGCGTGCTGGCCATTGTACGACTCTCTTTTCTCGTTGTTGGGTGCGCAGGGTCAGTTGGGTGAAGCTGTTCATCGAGCAGTACTGGCCGAAGAAGTGATCCAGCACCTTGCCGAACAGAAACACGCCGCTGCCGATGAACTGGCTTTCATCCAGGGTCAGGGTGATGCCGACGCCGCGCACGAAATTAGGCCGCGGGTGGCCGATGCGCGCGACCACCGGTTCGCTGCTGATCGCCTTGATGCCGTTGATCTGTTTGCGAATGGCGGAGACATTGCGGTAGTTGTACAGCGACAACAGCTCCAGCAGCACTTCGCGGCCTTGGCTGACCAGCGACAGATGGTTCAGCGACAAGTGGGCGATCAACCGCCAGATCAGGCCCTTGCCCAAGGGCACACGCACCGTGGCGGTGGGCTTGCGCAGGCAGCGGATATCCTTGATCACCGAGTTGGCGGGAATGGTGAAATCGCCCCGTTCGCCACCGAACGGCAGCATCAGCGGCACGTCGCGGTTGCTGCAGGTAAGGCCGATACTGAGGGTGTCGCTGCTGGCATCGATCAGCTCCAGATCGCGGTCGACCACGCGGATGCTCATGGCAGTGGCGTCACCCTGATTTCGCCGACGCGCGACCCAGAAGCTGCTGTGTGGGTCTTGCTCGCCCCGGGGTTCGAAAAACGGCTGGCAGGTGGCGACCTGGTCGATACCGCCGAGTTTGCGCACCCGCCGTACCCGGTCGATCGAGACCACTTCTGCCGCGTTGTGCAGCCGTGTATCAGGGGTGACCGGGTATTCGTGCTGGGTGTGGGTCAGCTTGATCGGCTCGGCCTGCTGGCGGAACAGGTTGATGATCGGCGTGCAGTTGAGCTTGAAGTTGTTGCGCCCGATGTTCTGGGTCAGCCGCGCCAGGCGCTCGCTGAGGTCGTAGTCGGAGAAATAGAAGTTGAGCTCTACCTGCTCGATGGCCTTGCCCTGCAGGATGCGGGCAAATCCACTGAGGTCGAAGAACATGAACTTGTCGGGGAAGGTGAAATACTCGTGCAGCAGGCGGTAGCCCAGGAATGAGCGTTCGGAGTAGTCCACCAGGCCTTCGTCGCGGGCGTAGCCCACGGCTTTCAGGGCATCGGCCGGCAGCGCTACCTCGCGGCTGCGGCCCTGGTCATCGAAGCTCAGCGTGGCCTTGGCGAGGTTGTTGAACAGCAGTTCGTACAGCTGCAGCATCAGCGTCGCTTCGCCGTCGAGGAAGAACCGCAGACGGTTCATGTCCATCTGCCCGAACAGGGCATCACCAGTGGCTGCCAGGCGGATGCGCAGACGAGCGACCAGGTCGGCGCTGTGCCCGTTGAAGGCCGAGCGTTCCATTTCTGTGAACGAGGCCTGCTGCACGGCAATCGGCCACAGCTCTACCGGGTAGCAGGTGCGGAACTTGCACACCACGCCTTCCACGGGATTGGCATGCATCTCGGTATGGCGCGCCACGCGGTAGGCTTCGGTGACTTTTTCGTGCCTGCCCAGGCTCAGTTCGACAATCGACATCGACGGAGTAGGGCGCAGGTAGTGGGGGTACAGTACCTCGAGGAAGGATTCGACGATTTCCGGAAACTCGTCATCGAGCTTCTTGTGCACCCGCGCAGACAGGAACGAGAACGCCTCGATCAGGCGCTCGGTGTGCGGGTCTTCGCAGTTGTCGCCCTCGATCAGCAACCGCGAAGCGATCTTCGGGTACTGCGCGGCAAACTCCTGGCCGAGAAAGCGCAGGTGCGACAGTTCCTGTTCGTAGTAGGGCAGCAGTTCGTCGAGCATCAGTTGAGGTTCTGCACTTTGTATTCCTGGGTGTTGACCTGCAGCACGGCGTCGAATGACACCTGGCGGCTGATGTCCTGCAGACGCAACACGGCGTCCACGCGGAAGGTCAACATGCGGTGGCCGTTCTGCTGGGCCAACAGCTGGACACGGACCCGGCGAAAGCGCCGGTCTCCGGTGCTGATCGCCCGCTCCAGCTGTTGCTGGATCAGGCGACGATCGTGCGGGTCGAGCACGCTGCGGCTGATGAAGTCCGGCATGCCGTATTCAAGGATGGAACCACCGAGCTGGCTGAAGCCGTCGAGCTCTTCGGCGACCAGGGACTGGCGGGTGTTCACCAGTACTTCGAGGTCGCGGACGATGCTGGCCTTGTACTCGGCCAGCGAGCAGGTGCGCTGCGCTGCGGGCTCGGCCGACTGGTAGGGACGGTCGTCCAGCAGTCGGTCGAGCAGCGAGGGCAGCAGGCGGGCCTGGTTACTCATGTGTCATCCCTGTACACAACGGCCTGTCAGCCGCGCGCGCCCTGTGGCAGCTCGGCAACCAGCCGCAGCGAGGCGGTCAGTTCATCCAGCTGGTAGTGCGGGCGCAGATAGGTGACGGCCTTGTACACGCCTGGCTTGCCGGGCACTTCGAACACCTCGGCGCGGGCTTCGCGCAGCGGGAACTTGGCCTTGGCTTCCTGGCTGGCGGTATCGTCGAGCAGCACGTAGCTGGCCAGCCACTGGTTGAGGAAGCGCTCGACATCCATGCGCGAGGCGAAGCTGCCGATCTTGTCGCGCATGATCGCCTTCATGTAATGGGCGATGCGCGAAGTGGCGAAGATGTATTGCAGCTGGGCCGACAGGCGTGCGTTGGCGTTGGCGATGTCGGTGTTGTACTGCTTCTGTTTCTGCGCCGACTGGGTGCCGAAGAACGCGGCATAGTCGGTGCCCTTGCAGTGCACCAGGGGGATGAAGCCCAGGTCCGACAGCTCTTTTTCGCGGCGGTCGGTGATGGCGATTTCGGTCGGGCACTTGAGGGCGATTTCGCCGTCGTCGGTCTTGAAGGTATGGGTTGGCAGGCCTTCGACCAGGCCGCCACCTTCCACGCCGCGGATGGCCACGCACCAGCCGTAGCGGGCGAAGGCATCGGTGACGCGGGTGCCGAGGGCGTAGGCGGCGTTCATCCACAGGTATTTGTTGTGGTCGCGGCCATCGACGCTTTCGACGAAGTTGAATTCTTCCACCGGGGTGGTATCCGGGCCATACGGCAGACGACCGAGCACGTGGGGCAGGGTGAGGCCGACGTAACGCGAGTCTTCCGAGGCGCGGAACGACTTCCACTTGGCGTATTCCACGGTGTCGAAGATCTTCGCCAGGTCACGCGGGCCGGACATCTCGGTGAACGAGTCCCAGCCGAACAGCTCGGACGAAGCGGCCGAGATGAACGGCGCGTGCGCCGCCGCCGCGACGTGCGAGATTTCTTCGAGCAGGTACATGTCTTCGGGGTTGCGGTTGAACTCGTAGTCACCGATCAACATGCCGAAAGGCGCGCCACCGAAGGTGCCGTACTCTTCTTCGTAGACCTTCTTGAACAGCGCGCTCTGGTCGAATTCGCTGGCGGCCTTCAGGTCGCGTACCAGGTCTTTCTTCGAGGCATTGAGCAGGTGGATCTTCAGCGTGGTGCTGGTCTCGGTCTGGTCTACCTGGTATTTCAGGCCGCGCCAGGAGGCTTCCAACTGCTGGAACTCGCGGGCGTGCATGATCTCGTTCATCTGCTCGGAGAGCATCGCGTCGATTTCGGCGATACGCGAATCGAGCACGGCGATCAGGTCCTTGCTCGGGGTCATCTCACCCTCGAGCACCTGGTTCACCAGTTCGCCAATCAGGTCGCGGGTGCGGTTGCGCTCGGTGTCGGAGCGGGCCACGCGGCTTTGCGAAATGATGCTGTCGAGCAGCGAGGGCTGTGGTGCGAAGTTTTCCACTTCGACCAGGTCGCCGGCCTGTTGCGGTGCGGTTTGCTTGTCGGTCATGTTCGGGCTCCTGCTCAGGCGCGATCGTCGCTGGACGGGTCTTTCACTTCGGCTTCACGGCCGAATTCCTTGCCCAAGGTCTTGAGCTTTTCGGTGTTCTGCAGCACGTCCATCAGCAGCTCTTCGAGCTTGTCGTTGCCGCCCATCTTGTTGCGCAGGTCGGCCAGCTTGTTGCGCACTTCCAGCAGCTTGCGCAGCGGCTCGACCTGCTTGACCACGTTCTGTGGCTCGAAGTCTTCGAGGCTGTTGAAGTTCAGCTCCACGCCCAGCTGGGTACCGTTCTTGGCCAGGGTGTTGTCGACGCGGTAGGTCAGGCGTGGCTTGATGCCCTTGAGTACACCGTTGAAGTTGTCGCGGTCGATGTACACGAACTTGCGGTCCTTGAGCTTGGGCAGCGGCTCCAGCGGGTTGCCGGAGAAGTCACCCAGTACGCCGACGACGAAGGGCAGCTCCTTTTTCTCGATGGCATCGCCGATGTCCACGTCGTAGGTGATATGGACCCGAGGCGCGCGAACGCGGTCGAGTTTGTGCTGAGTGCTTTCCTTCTTCGCCATCGTGTTCTCCAGTGCGAGCAATTCGCTGCGAATCATTGCGCGGCCCGGTGCCGGGCGCTGCGCGTTACAGTCCTTCGATCGTCAGCAGCAGGCGCTGACGGATTTCGTCGTTCATTTCCAGAATGTTGTCGCGGCCCACCAGTTCTTCGAAGCTGGTGTTGCCGGCAATCTGCGTGCTGCTGCGGATGACCGAGTCGTCGGGCAGTTCCGAGCGCACCGGCGAGCTGATGACGCAGAACGGCAGGTCGCCAAAGCCCTTGAGGCGTTCGAAGCTGAGGCTGTAGCGCAGGCCCTCGAACAGCCGGCCAAGGCCGGGCGACTTGCTCAAGCAGTAGAACAGCACCAGGTAGTGCACCACGAAGCGGTACAGCTCGGCGCTGCTGCGGTTGGGGTCTTTGATGACGTTGCGAAACCGCGCCAGGTCGAAGGCGTGGAAGCCCACTACCCAGCGGGTCGGGCTGGTGATGCGGATGACCTGGCCGCTGTGTTCCAGGGTTTTGTCGTATTCCAGCGGGAACAGTGCGGGGGTGGTGCTGATCAGGTTGAGCGGTACTTCCAGCTCGGTGACCAACTGGAACGGCGCAGCCGAGCCGATGCGTTCGTAGAGTTCGACCAGGGCCTGGAAGTGGCCCTGGGTTTCGCGCCCGCTGCTGCGCTGTGCGCCTTGCAGGTATTCGCCAAACAGGGTTTGCGGACGGATCAGCGGTGCCACGGTGGCAAGGTAATCCGCCGCCTGCGCCTTCAGCGCATCGGAGATCACCCGCGTCTGGCTACGCAGCTTGATCAGTGCTTCGACATCGAATGTCTGTGTCATTGGTGCATCGTCCATGTGCCTGCATGATCGTCCTGAAACGCCGGTGGCGTGGACCTGAAAAATCGCCTTTCGGCTGCAGCGAATTTGAGTGCTGGCATATGAATATTGTGTTGCCAGCAATGCCGAGTAGGGCACCTCGCTGTGGAAGAAGTTCCGGCGAGGGGGGCGATTTTTTCCCCGTTTTGAGACGCGGCGCAATAATGGCGCGATGATATTGACAGCGTGTCTTGGGCGCAGGAGATGGGGGATTAAGCCCTAAAGACTGGGTACGAAAGGGGCTGGAAAGCGATGAAAATCGTTGGCAAAAGTTTTTTTCAAAAAGTGAATCAGTTCTCATTTTGTGCGCCGGCCGCCTGTGCGTTGCGGGATGGGGGCGCGTGTCAGGATGATGGCAATGCGACGAGTTTCGTCGCGCCCGGCGGGGTAACTGTATTGTTCAAAACCTAATAGCTAGCGCGATGCTCGTAGGAGCGGGTTTACCCGCGAATAGGCCGGACCTGCCGACCACTATCCCTG